>JBGSKP010000555.1:0-24159 GCA_041741175.1 Thiocapsa sp.
GCGGCCAACATCGGCTGGTACGGCACCGCCATGCTCTGCTACGTCACACCCAAGGAGCACCTGGGCCTGCCCGACAAGCAGGACGTGCGCGACGGCATCGTCACCTACAAGATCGCCGCCCACGGTGCGGATCTCGCCAAGGGACTGCCAGGCGCGCAGATCCGCGACAATGCGCTGTCCAAGGCCCGCTTCGAGTTCCGTTGGGAGGACCAGTTCAACCTCTCGCTCGATCCCGAGCGCGCGCGCGAATTCCACGACCAGACCATGCCGCATGAGTCGCACAAGGTCGCGCACTTCTGCTCCATGTGCGGTCCGCATTTCTGCTCGATGAAGATTACGCAGGATGTGCGCGACTATGCACGGGCACATCGACTCGACGACGTCGAGATTGCCCTCGAAGCGGGCATGCAGGAGAAGGCCAGCGAGTTCAGGAAGGAGGGGGCGCAGATCTACAAGCCGGTCTGAATCGCGTCCTGACCCCTCGCGATGTCGCGTCGTTCGAATGGCCGCGCCGAGGCGGCCCGGTTCGAGCGCTCGTCTGGATGGAAACGGAACGGACTCGACTGGTGCGCGAGGGTGACGGTGTCGTTCGGACCTCGTTCGCCCGATGGACGCGGAGGCCCTTCGGCTCCCGGCCATCACCGACGGGCTATTGAGTTCGGCTCAGGCGCAGCAGGCGCCGATTGCGCACCATCGCCCGATAGGCGACGAACAGCGCGCCGCGGCCGGCGTCGATGACCAATGCCTTGCGAATTCTGTCCGAGCATCGCGCGTAATAACGATGTCGGCACCAGATCCGGGTGTGCTCCGACGACCTGTCGGAAGTCGTCTTCTGCGACCCTGCTCCTACCGGTCTAGCGTTGCGTATTCTTGCCGACAATGCGGTGAAATACACACCGCCCGGCGGAGGCGCGACAAAGCAGGACAGCGGCAACGGCGGCAGTCGGTTGGGATCCGGTACGTTCTCGCGGTCCCGATCGATAAGAACCTCAAGCTCTTGTATGTGAATGCGAGGATGACGATGGCACCAAGCAGGAGAAACAACCAATGCGGCAGGCTGTCTGCGCCGGACGCAACCGGTGCCGCTGCGGTGTCGTGAATCGGCGTGAAGATGTTTGAGAATGCCGGTCCAATGCGCACCCTCGGCGGTCGGGTCCACACGACAAATCAGCAACGCACTGGATCGGTTATACTGTGCCGCGGCTCGGCGCTCAACGACCAGGTTCGCACCCGACACATCGCCCGCTTCACCTCACCTCTCATGCCATTCCCTCCGGAGCTCCACTCGTGATCGAGACGTTACGCAATATCGCCATCATCGCCCATGTCGATCATGGCAAGACCACGTTGGTGGACAAACTGCTGCAGCAATCCGGAACGCTCGGGGATCGCTTTGGACCGGTCGAGCGGGTGATGGACTCCAACGCGCTGGAGAAGGAGCGCGGCATCACCATCACCTCCAAGAACACCGCGCTGCGCTGGCGCGACTACCGCATCAACATCGTCGACACGCCCGGTCATGCCGACTTCGGCGGCGAGGTGGAGCGCGTGCTCTCCATGGTCGACTCGGTGCTGCTGTTGGTCGACGCCCAGGAAGGGCCGATGCCTCAGACGCGCTTCGTCACCAGCAAAGCCTTCCAACATGGTCTGCGCCCGATCGTGGTCATCAACAAGATCGACCGTCCGGGTGCGCGCCCGGATTGGGTCATCGACCAGGTCTTCGATCTGTTCGACCGGCTCGGCGCGAGCGACGAGCAGCTCGATTTTCCGATCATCTATGCCTCGGCCTTGAACGGCTCGGCTGGGCTTGGCAACGAGGTGCGCGAGGGCGACAAGACGCCGCTCTTCGAGGCGATCGTCGAGCACTGCCCGGCGCCCGAGGTCGATCCGGATTCGCCCTTCCAGATGCAGATCTCCACGCTGGACTACAGCTCCTTCGTCGGGGCCATCGCGCTCGGGCGCATCCGCCACGGCAGCGTGCGGCCCAACCAGCAGATCGTCGTGGTCAAGCCGGACGGCGGGCGTTATAAGGCCAAGGTCGGCATCGTCTACGGCTATCTCGGGCTGGAGCGCCACGAGGTGCCGCTCGCCACCGCCGGGGACATCGTCGCGCTGACCGGCATCGAGGCGCCGAACGTGTCGGATACACTCTGTCACCCGGATCATGCCGAGGCGTTGCCCCCGCTTACCGTCGACGAGCCGACCGTGACCATGACCTTCCAGGTCAATACCTCGCCCTTCGCCGGGCGCGACGGCAAGTATCTGACCTCGCGCCAGCTCAAGGACCGGCTCGAGCGCGAGCTGATCCACAATGTCGCCCTGCGTGTCGAGGAAGGCAACGACCCGGAGAAGTTCCGGGTCTCCGGTCGCGGCGAGCTGCACCTGTCGATCCTGCTGGAGACCATGCGCCGCGAGGGTGATGAGCTGGCCGTCTCGCGCCCCGAGGTCATCTTCCGCGAGATCGACGGACAGATCTGCGAGCCATACGAGCAACTCACGGTCGATGTCGAGGAGACGTCGCAGGGCTCGATCATGCAGGCGCTCGGCGAGCGTCGAGGCGAGCTCAAGGATATGGTCCCGGACGGCAAGGGCCGGGTGCGCCTGGACTACGAGATCCCTTCGCGCGGCTTGATCGGCTTCCAGACCGACTTCATGTCCATGACCTCGGGCACTGGGCTGAAGTATCACATCTTCGACCGCTATCGCCCCGCCAATCCGGGCGGCATCGCCCCGCGGCGCAACGGCGCACTCATCTCCAACGGCACCGGCAAGGCGCTCGGCTACGCGCTCTTCAGCCTGCAGGAGCGCGGGCGCATGATGGTCTCCCCGGGCGACGAGGTCTACGAAGGCCAGGTGGTCGGGATCCATTCACGCGACAACGATCTGACCGTCAATCCGCTCAAGGCCAAACAGTTGACCAACATCCGCGCCGCCGGCTCGGACGAGAACATCCTGTTGACCCCGCCGGTGAAGTTCACCCTTGAGCAGGCACTGGAGTTCATCGAAGACGACGAGCTGGTGGAGATCACGCCCACGGCGATCCGGGTGCGCAAGCGGCATCTCACCGAGAACGACCGCAAGCGAGCCAGTCGCGGCTAAACCGCACTAAACCGCGTCTGGAGCGACAGGTCGGGCTCGGGGGTGGATCTTCCAGCCTCGGAGCCACAACCAGCGACGGAGGGACGCGGTTTACGGTTTAGGTTAAATGAAGATGACTCAACAGCGACGCGGCTGTCGCGGCTCGGCGTCGGGAGTTGACGTAATTTCCGGGAAAGGATCGACCTGCACGTAGGGGCGAATTTATTCGCCCCTACAGGTCTTCCAGGCGCGTGTAGTCGGGATGCCTATTCACGGAAATCGCCTTAAAGCTTTAAGGTGACCGCTCCGTGCTACGCCACAAGGACGGCGGCTGGCGGCTGGCGGCTGGCGGCTGGCGGCCGAACCCTAACGAATCACACCACCGAACAAAGCCATGCCCGATCTCTATCGCCCCGTCGAGCCCTGTGCGACCCACAGGCTGGACGTCGACCACGATCACCGCCTTTACGTCGAGGAATGCGGTCGGCCGGACGGAATGCCCGCGATCTTCCTGCATGGCGGGCCGGGTGCGGGTTGCGAGCCGGCCCACCGCGCCTTCTTCGATCCGACGCGCTATCGCACGGTGTTGTTCGATCAGCGCGGCTGCGGGCGCTCCACACCCCATGCGTCCCTGACGGCCAATACGACCTGGGATCTGGTCGCCGATATGGAGCGCATCCGCGAACGACTCGGAATCGAGCGCTGGCTGGTTTTCGGCGGCTCCTGGGGCTCGACGCTCGCGCTGGCCTATGCCGAGACCCATCCGGAGCGCGTTACCGCTCTGGTGGTGCGCGGGATCTTTCTCTGCCGCGACAACGAAATTCGTTGGTTTTACCAGGAGGGTGCGAGCTGGCTCTACCCAGATTACTGGGAGGACTTTGTCGCCCCGATCCCGATCGAGGAGCGCGGCGATCTGCTCTCGGCCTATCACCGTCGCCTCACCGGCGAGGACGAGGCGACCCGTCTCGCCGCGGCACAGGCCTGGTCGGTGTGGGAGGGCCGCACGGCGACGTTGCAGGCCAATCCGGACATCGAGGCACACTTCGCACATCCGCGCGTGGCCTTAAGTCTGTCGCGGGTTGAGTGCCACTACTTCATGAACCGGTCCTTCTTTCGACCGAATCAGTTGCTTGAAGACGCACAGCGTTTGCAGGGCATTCCCGGCATCATCATCCAGGGCCGCTACGACACCATCTGCCCGATGCGCTCGGCCTGGGATCTGTATCACGCCTGGCCGACGGCCGAGCTTCAGGTCATTGCCGACGCCGGTCACTCGGCCTTCGAGCCCGGAATCCGGCTGGCCTTGGTGGCCGCCACCGACCGCTTTGCCGATGAACTTAGTTGATCCAAGATTCAAGCTTGAGTCGCTAAAGAGGTGAAATCTCCTGAATCGCGTCACACCAAGGTCATGGATCCAGACAGCGCCGATCCCAACGCCTGAGCGTGCTTGTCGCTGGGGACGCGATTCAGCATGATCGGCCTTCTGCAACGCGTCCGCAGTGCCCGCGTCGAGATTGCCGGCGAGTCGGTGGGAGCAATCGCGCGCGGATTGCTGGTCCTCGTCGGCGTGCAGCGCGGGGATACCTGTGCTCGCACGGAGCGTCTGTTGGAGCGCCTGCTCGGCTACCGGGTCTTTCCCGACAGCACCGGACGCATGAATCTGAGTGTGCGGGATATCAACGGAGGCCTGCTCCTGGTCCCTCAATTCACGCTGGCCGCCGATACCCGCAAAGGCACGCGCGCCAGCTTCACCTCCGCAGCGCCGCCCGATGAGGGTGAGCGCCTGTTCGCTGACCTGGTTGCGCGGGCCCGTGCGGCCCATCCGCAGGTGGCAACCGGGCTGTTCGGCGCCGACATGCAGGTCACCCTGATCAACGATGGTCCGGTGACCTTCTGGCTCGAGACCTGAAGCGCGTCCGCAGTGGGGGCCGGCAGGTCTCGAAGGGGGCGGATGTCAGCGCCCCCCAATCGATAAATCGGCGTGACACCGATCAGGGCGCGGGCTGGACGGTGGGGCGCAGCCCTTGCACAAAGGCTATGAAGCCATCGCGCTGAGCGGCCACCAACGCTGCCGGACCATGTAACTGGGGATAGAGGTTGCCTTCCGGGCTTTCGATCACGCCGGCAAGGAGCATGCGATCGGCCAGGACATCTTCACTCGGCCCCATCCCAACGCTGCGGCCGTAGCCGCCGCGCAGTTGCACAAGCGTGGCCGGCAATGCCTCGGTGCCGATTTGGGTAACCTCGGGCTCTACGACGGCGCCCTCGGTGGTTGTGAACTGGGACTGCCAGCGCTCGATATTGGCCTCCAGGGTACCGCCCTGACCGGGGCCGAAAAAGTAGACAACGAACTCGGCCCCCTCGCCCGCGTCGTCAGTGGCGGGGATCTTAAACTGGAGTTGTCGCATCTCGCTTTTCGGCGCTTCGGCGACCCATGCGTCCGGTACGCTCGAGGCAAAGCTCAAAAAGGTCACCGATTGGTCTGCTTGGGCAAGACCGGCACCGGCCAACAGGACCGGAATCGCGAACAGGGAACGCAGGGCGATCGACATAACTGGGCCTCCAGGTCGTCTGTGCAGGCAGGGCGATGATCAGAACCGGGACGTATCCCGTCAGCAACACCCCGTTCGGGCAAAGATTGGGTACTATCCGACGCCAATGCACCCATTACGGCGGCAGCGGGTTCGGGTGAACGCGAGCCTACACGAAAACCGCGCCGTTTGTGGTGAACAACGTGCTGTCATCATAGCCGCCCCTGCCAGGAGTTGCCGTCATGTCCGACCGACCCGATGTCGATACCGTGAAGACCTATCTGCTCGATCTCCAGGATCGGATCTGCTCGGCACTGCGCGAAACCGACGGCGGGGCAGGCTTCCGGGAAGATGCCTGGGAGCGCGAAGGCGGTGGGGGCGGGCGCACGCGCATCATGCAGGACGGGGCCGTCTTCGAGCGGGGCGGAATCAACTTCTCGCATGTGTTCGGCGCCCATCTGCCCCCTTCGGCCAGTGCGACGCGCCCGGAGCTGGCCGGCCGGGCCTTCCAGGCGCTGGGTGTCTCGTTGGTCGTGCACCCGCAAAATCCCTATGTGCCGACCTCCCATCTGAACGTGCGCTTCTTCATCGCCGAGAAGACGGGAGCCGATCCGATCTGGTGGTTCGGCGGCGGCTTCGATCTCACGCCCTACTATGGCTTCGAGGAGGACGCGCTGCACTGGCACCGCACGGCGCGCGAGGCTTGCCTGCCGTTCGGCGAGGATGTCTATCCTCGGTACAAAGCCTGGTGTGATCGGTACTTTTATCTGAAACATCGCGATGAGCCGCGTGGGATCGGCGGTCTCTTCTTCGATGACCTGAACGAGGGCGGGTTCGCGCACAGCTTCGCGTTCATGCGCAGCGTCGCCGAACATTATCTCCCGGCCTATCTGCCGATCGTTCAGCGGCGCTGGGCCAAACAATATGGCGACGATGAACGGGCCTTCCAGAAATACCGTCGCGGGCGCTATGTCGAGTTCAATCTCGTCTACGACCGGGGCACACTGTTTGGTCTTCAATCGGGCGGACGCACCGAGTCCATCCTGATGTCCATGCCGCCGGAGGTCAGCTGGCGTTACGACTATCGACCGGAGCCCGGCAGCCGGGAGGCCGAGCTCTATACGCACTTCCTGACGGCGCGCGACTGGTTGGGTGAAGACACCACCGCGGACCAATCCTGAGGGCCGCTGAGCCGCTTGCGGATCAACCTTTGCCGTATTCGGCCTTTGAGCCGGTCATATCCCAGGCGAAGGTGCAGTCCAGATGCGAGAGGACGGAGATCAGACCGCTTTCGCCGTCTTCGACCATGACGGCCACCGGCGAGCGCTTATTGAACTGTTTGTTCGCCCGTTTTACCCACAGGTGGCGCATCTCCGGATTGCGCGGAAAGTAGGTGTGCAGAGCATCTTCGATGCGAATCAGATAGGACAGACGCCGGTTCACCTGCGGGTCATCCGGAAAGCATTCCTCGTCCCGGTAGCGCGACAGGTTCCGCGGCTTCACGCTGCTTGGCAGCTGCAGAAGAACCAGGATGTCGCTGGCACCGAGGTTCCAGCCTTCCAGCAGCGACATCACACGTCGCGTGAGTGAGCAGCGCTCGTCGAGCGTCAAGTCGGACATGAGTCAACCCTGTGCGGAGGTGCGCATGATGGCGCGCAGCCTGATGAACGCGGGGGGCGTGCGGTGTCGAAAAATGCCGCCCAGTCGGCTTTAGGAGGTGGCGCCGTCTTGATGCGGTTACAAGCCGTGCCGACCCCGCGGTCCGGGCTCAGCGTGGGATGCGCGTAATGCGCAAAATCAGCGGAATTTGTCTCAAACGGCGCATGATGCGCGCGAGATGTGCGCGACTCTTAACCAGGATGAGAAACTCCAGCGCGGTTGTCATGCCATCTTTCTCGCGCGAATGCACGTTCTCGATATTTGATCCAAGCTCGGCGATTGCGCCGGCGACGATGGCCAACGCGCCGCGTCGATTGCCGATTTCCACACGGATCTCGGTCGGGAACTCGCCATCCGGCTCGGCGGCCCACTCGATATCCAAACGCTTGTCGCGTTTGCTCTCCAGACTGCCGAGATTGCGGCATTCGCTGCGATGCACCACGATCCCACGGCCGGGGCTGAACAGGGCGGTGATGGCATCGCCCGGGATCGGTCGGCAACAGCGCGCGAAGCTCACCACCATCCCCTCGGTGCCGCGAATCGCCAGGCGGTGAGGGTGCACATCCTGATCCACACGGGCGTTGCCTGAGGGGTCTTCGTCCTCGTCGCCCGACACCAGGCGACGTGCCACAAACGCGGCCAGGCGATTGCCCAGGCCGATATCCCCGAGCAGGTCGTCGAGGCTGCGCTGGTTCGCCTCTTCCAGGTACGCGGCGATACGCAGCGGATCCAGGTTCTCCAGATCCGCCCCGATGGCCCCGAGTTCAGCAGCCAGCAGGCGTCTGCCCAGCACCTGTGCCTCGCGCTGTTTGAGGTTTTTCAGATAGCCGCGGATGCTGGCGCGGGCCTTGCCGGTGACCACGAAGTTGAGCCAGGTCGCGTTGGGCTTGGCGCCGGGCGCTGTAATGATCTCCACGGACTGACCGCTGCGCAGCATGGTGCTGAGCGAAACCATACGCCGGTCGATGCGTGCGGCGACACAGGTGTTGCCAACATCGGAGTGGATCGCGTACGCGAAATCGATAACGGTCGCACCCCGCTTGAGGGTGAGAATCCGCCCCTTGGGTGTGAAAACATAGACTTCGTCCGGGAAGAGGTCGACCTTGACATGCTCCAGAAACTCAACCGAGTTGCCGGCCCCGCGCTGCATGACGAGCAGATTCTGCAACCACTCCGAGGCCAGCATCGCGGCGCTGGCCGAGGACGGCTCACCGGTCTTGTACATCCAGTGCGCGGCGATGCCGGATTCGGCCATCCGCTGCATATCATCGGTGCGGATCTGGATCTCGATATGGATGCCCCCCGGACCGACCAGGACCGTATGCAGGGACTGATATCCGTTGGCCTTGGGGATCGCGATATAGTCCTTGAAGCGGCCAGGCACGGGCTTGTAGAGGTTGTGCACCAGGCCCAGAACCCGGTAGCAGGTATCCACGCGGTCGACGGTGACGCGAAAGGCGAAGACATCGACCACCTCGGAGAAGGCGCGCCGCTTGTCGCGCATCTTGCGATAGATGCCATAGAGATGCTTGCGCCGACCCTCGACCTCCCCGTGAATGTCCTCCTGCTGCATGGCACGTCTGAGGGCCGTCTCGACCGTTCCGACCATCTCGATGCGTGCGCCGCTGGTCTTCTGCAACGCACGCTGGATGACATGACGGCGCCAGGGCCAATGGTGGAGGAACCCCAGCTCTTCGAGCTCGACCCGGATCACATCGATCCCGAGACGGTTGGCAATCGGAGCGAAGATATCGAGTGTTTCGCGCGAGATCCGGCGGCAAGCCTCCGGGTGCATCGACCCGAGGGTGCGCATGTTGTGCAAGCGATCGGCAAGCTTGATCAGGATCACGCGGATATCGCGCGTCATGGCCAGCAGCATCTTCTGCAAACTTGCCGCCTGTGCTTCGGCGCGAGACTCGAACTCGATCTGCGACAGCTTGCTGACACCGTCCACGAGTTCGGCGATCTCCTCGTCGAACGCCTCGGCGACCTGCTCCTTGGCGATCGGCGTGTCTTCGATCACGTCGTGCAGCAGCGCCGCGATCAGACACTTGTAATCCATGTGCATCTCGGCCAGGATCCGCGCGACCGCGACCGGATGATAGATATAGGGTTCGCCGGATCGCCGCTGCTGCCCTTCATGCGCCTCGGCGCCGAACAGATAGGCCCGATAGAATTCGCTGATCTGCTCGGGCGGAAGATACCCGGCAAGATAGGTGCACAGATCGCTGATCAAATAGCGGGCGACCGGCGCCTTCTCCGTTGCGACCGCAGCTGGACGCAGCGGCGGTACCAAATGGGCCGACCCAGGATCGATCGCGGTTGAAAGTGCCGTTTGCATGGTTGGACGTCCGCGTCGGCTTACCGCAAGGCATGCTCGCGGAGGCGTTCGACCACCGGCTGGTCGCGCCGCCCGATCCGCTGCCGATCCGCGTCACGCCGCATCCTGTATTTACTCGCGTGGACCGCCCTTGGACTCCGCCTCGCCCGGCTCGGACGCCAGCTCCTCGGCCAGCGCCTGCTCCATCGCCGCGGCGCTCTGGTCGATCTCACGCTGCGCGGCCTGCACGGTTGCCGTAGAAATAAAGCCCGCGGCGATCTCGCGCAGCGCCATGACGGTTGGCTTATCGTTGGCCCAAGGCAGGATGGGTTCGACGCCGTTGGCCAATTGACGGGCGCGCTTGGTCGCAAGCAACACCAGATCAAACCGGTTATCGACGTGGTCGAGGCAATCCTCGACAGTGATTCTGGCCATGAGAGATCATCTCCGATTAGGGGCTAGACAGTCTGTCTGGAACATCCGCGTCATCTTGGCGCCCGACAGGGAACGCCACCAGCAAACGCACAGGACGCCAGTGCAACGGCTTACGTGGTTTGATTCTCCGGGAGGCCTGCCGTTCACGGCAGGCGCAGACAGTCGTGCAAATGCTGACAGTTGGGCTAACAGCCTACCATAGAGCCCGCGCAACCGCTCAGCCCGCATGCACCAGCGCGAAGCCAACCTGCGAGCGCTGGCGCACTGTGCGGTATCGCTCGGCTAGGGCGATGGCCGCGAGGGCAGCCAGCGCCTCCTCGAACCCATCATTGACGACCAGATAGGTGTACTCGTCCAGATGCGCCATCTCGTCGCGTGCCAGCGCCATTCGATCGGCGATCACCGCGTCGCTGTCGGTGCCGCGTCCGCGCAGGCGGCGTTCCAACTCGGCGATCGAGGGCGGCAGGATGAAGATCCCGACCGCCGAATCAAAGCGTTCGCGGACCTGCCGCGCACCCTGCCAGTCGATCTCAAGGATCAGATCCCGCCCGGTGGCTAAGGCATCGCGCACGTCCGCCTCGCGCGTCCCGTAGCGATTGCCGAACACCTCGGCATGCTCCAGAAAATCCCCGTCACCGATGCACTGTTCAAAGCGCACCCGATCGATGAAATGATAATGCACGCCATCCTGCTCGCCGACGCGGGGCGGGCGTGTCGTGCAGGAAATCGACAGGGACAGTTTCGGATCGCGCGCAACGAGCGCCTTAACCAGTGAGGTCTTTCCGGCCCCGGATGGTGCGGAAATAATAAAGAGAATACCTTCGCTCATAACGCGCTCCACAGCCTTTGGTGTGCCGACTGAACCGGTCACAGCCAGGCGCTATTCAGGCGACATTCAATAGAAGCGGCGCAATCCAATGTACGTGATCCTTTAAGGCATGGACTTGGCATCGGCCGCCGGACAGAACTCGAGAATATCGCGACCGCGGCAGGCGCGCACGGGAAACAACCCGGCGCCTGTCGTCGTGGTAGGGTAGCCGTGCTGCGTACTTGTGACGTCTCCGCGTGACCATCTTCACCCTTGGAAGCGAGCGGCAACAGAGTCAACGCGCGGGACATCCGACACCGACCGACTCAACTGCAGGCAAGGCGTCGATCTGACGCGCTGGTCGGTAACGGATGTGGTTTCGTGTGCATCAACGTGTTAAAAGACGCCGCCATCGACCGAGGTCGCGCAGGGATCCGTCACCTGCAACAAGCTGCCTGGTCTGCTGGCCTCGCGGGCTTCAACGTCGGATCCTCACTGACTCGGAGCGAGAGACTCGCCGCGACTGACTTAACCCAAGCGGTCGTACTCGAATCCAGCGGCGAGACGAACGGCTCGCCAACTCCGACCCCGCTTCGCTCCAAGACGCGAGATCTCACGGACGATGACCTTGCCAACCATCTTCGACATCTGCACACCGCGCCAGGACGTTCTAAAAAGCACGATCTCCGAATCGGATTTCGCGGCAGACCTCGAACAAGTCCTGCGCGGCGACGCCCCGGCAGAGTACCTCAACCCGGTTAAATTCTTCGCGAACACCCACCCGACCCGCGGACTCAGGGATCTGATGCGCAATGTGTATCTACGGCTCGGCGGCAGCCCGGATCAGGTCGATTCCATCTTCCGGTTGGACACCAATAACGGTGGCGGCAAGACGCATGCGCTCATCGCCCTAGCCCACGCGATCAAGGGCATGGCCGGTGTCCCCAACACCGCCGAGTTCCCGGACCCCGGCATCCTTCCGACGACCAAGGTCCGCATCGCCGCCTTCGACGGCGAGAACGCCGACCCCTTGAACGGCCGCCCGCTGGAATCCGACCTGCGTGCTTATACCCCCTGGGGGGAGATCGCCTATGCCCTCGCCGGACGACGGCTATGAGCAGGTGCGCCGCAGCGACGAGCAGGGCGGCGCGCCGGGCGCAGCAACCATCCAGGAACTGGTCGGCGGCGAGCCAACGCTGATCCTGATGGACGAATTGTCGGTCTATCTGCGCAAGCAAAAGTCCGGGACCGCGAGGCCGTGGGCGGTCCACTCACGGCCCTCCTCACCGCCTCATTCAAGGCGGTGGAACGCTCGCCCAACGCCGCCGTGGTTTACACCCTGGCCATCGGCAAAGGCGGCAAAGCGACCGACGCCTACAACGACGAAAACCAGTTCATCGCCGACAAGATGGAAGAGGCGGAGAGCGTCTCGGCGAGCGCCAGTTCGTTCCCGCCATCAAGTCCGACGTGGCCGCGGTGGATGGCGATCAAAGCGCGCTGGCCCAGCAGCTCGATGCCGATCATTACAAGGGACTCGCACCCTATGGCTCCTACGTCGGCCGGGCGATCCTGTTTCACACCATGGCCTTCAACGAGAATCTGAAGGGCACCACCCCCGAGGAGCTGCGCTGGTGGATCCTCTCGCCCGGCACGGATCTGAGCTTTATCGACGACGCCCGCCGGCGCTTCGTGCAGGGCTCGGCCTATCTGGATGACCGCCCGAACGTCCCGCTGCGGTTTCTGGCCGAGGCCAACCTGACCCAGATCCTGCGCCGTCAAGAGCAGCACGCGGATCCCGGCGAGGCCCGCGCCCAGCTGAACGACCGCATCAAATCGATTCTCGGAGGGACCGTCTTCAACCTCTACGCCTTCCCCGGCGGCCCCTACGAGGTGCCTGACGACGCGGGCGCCGGCAAGCCGTCCCTGGTCCTCATGGGTTCGATGCCGTCGAGGTTGCATCGGACAATGTCGCCGTCCCCGAGCTCAACGAGCTGCCCGATCATCAACAGGACCGCATCTAAGGAATGGTACCAACGCTCTGAGCACGAGCCGGCCCTGGCCATCCACCAGTGCTACCGGCACGTCATCTATGCCTTCAAGCACCGGATCGATGGCGCAGAGCTGGACCTCGCCCATAGCGCCATCGACGTGCAGAGCGCCTCGGACAAGCCCGGCCAGGGCCAGAAGCGGTGGTCGAAGTCCTGCGCGCCAACAACGAACTACGCTTCCCCGAAGACGAGCCGGACTCGGCGACCTATATCCACGACCGCAGGCCCCTGAAGGAGACATCTCCGCTGGGGGAGCCCGCAAGAAACAGGAGATATTTGCTCTTCCACTCACCCTCGGCGTTTCGGTAAGACCGGACATGGCGGTGGATTTGACCGGGCGCCATTCCGGTATGCAGAGCGCAGGGCATGCGATGGGTGCGTTCTGCGGATCGCTTCGCGCTCGCGTGCGGTTTCCAGGATGGATTCTCGCAACGGACTGTCCGGGTCCAACCCAACGCGTAAGGAATCGCCTCGCTCATGCCTCTGCCGCCCTGCCAAATCTTGGCCCAGGCTCCGTTCTCGACATTCGAAGTCGAGCAGATAAAGAAGCTTGAACAGCTTGATCTTGCCCACGTGCTTCGTCTCGTGGGCGATGACGGTGGTGAGTGCCGTGCCCGCTTGGAGCCTGTTCATGCTCGCCTCCCTGCACCATCGGAGGCCAATACCGGGACGGGGAGCCCCACCTCGCGCAACGCCTCGGTCTGCAGCCTCAGGTAGACACAGGTGCTCTCGAGCGTGTGATGGGCGAGTAGGTCGCCAATCGCTTGAATACGGACGCCGCGCTCGATTAGGCGCATCGCGACCGCATGCCGCAGGCTATACGAGGAACTGCCCTGTAGAGGAAGCCCACTGCGCTTGGCACGTTTCTCATACACATCACATACCGCTGTGTGCTTGATCGGACCCACTGGCGTTCGGTGACGCAGAAAGAGCTTCAGATGAACGCTGGCTGGACGCCCGCGCAGCGAAGATAGTGATGGAGGGTACCCAAGGCTTTCTCGGACAAAGGCAGCGCAAGGATCGAGCGGGGGTCTTGCGCTGTTCAACACGCGGTGTCTTGTTCACCGCGTCGATCGACGTCAGTATCAAGGTCACGATCTCGGAGGGGCGTAGACCATAATGCGCCATCAGGTAAAGCATGGCATGGTCCCGGCAGTCGAGCGGGCAGGAGCGGTCGATCGAGCCAAGCAACTGCTGCACAAGATGCCAAGTCCGGGCCCGTGGCGGCAACTCGTCTCGGTATTTGACCGGGGAGTCGATGCGCAAACACTCCACCGGGTTGGCAGACGACACCGCCCTCGCGTAACTACACCCATCCCGTGTTGCGGGGCCACTTCGGACCGGCCGTTTTGGCCGGAATCACCGGCCGCTTTCCCTCGGACTCACCGGCCGGATTGAATCGGAACCAGCGGCCCCTTTTCTTCGGACCGGGTGGCCACTTTCGCCGGAATACGCAGCGAAGCCCCCAGGAAGCGGGCACGGCCGGCGCCGGCGAGATCGATCCCAAAAGGTGTCGTCCAGATCCGGGAGCCGCAGGTCGGACGCCGCATGCAGCGCCTCGCACAAGGCCGTCTTCTCGGGATGCCGACGGCCTGCAGGGCGCGCAGGTCGTCGCAAGCGGCAACACTTAGGACGCAGGTGCGCCGAATGGCGCTGAGATCCCCCGATCGTAGTCGGCGAGTACATTACCCGACATGGGTGTTGACGCGTCATGAAGCGCGCCTTCGGTGCGCTAACGCGGCGGCAACATAAAGGCCAGGTCGGCTTGCTGAAAGGGCGCCAGGGTCCGAGACAGTGCGACAGGAACGTCTTCCAGCGCTCGTCCGGATGCAACTCCGTCTTGAGCAGGGTGGCGATGCGGTGCGGAATAGCATACGCTTAAACACAACTCGTGACCTGTTCCAGTTGAAACAGCATGATCCCCTTGTGCAGGTCACCGCCATGATCGGCGACAAAAATCCAATCCTCGCGCCGCTGCGGTGGATGCTGCAGGATCGCCAATCCGCAGCGATAAACCCAGTTGAGCACCGTCGTATACGCCGGAATGCGCACCGGCAAACAGGGCGCGAGCAGACGCAGCACGCGAGGCACCCCACGGCTGCCGAGCCCGGCACTCAGCGACATCCGCAGCGTCGGCTTCATGACCGGGAGCGCATGCTGATGTCCGGGCGGGGGCACGTGGGCGAGCCGTCGAGCCGGATCTCCCGCCTTATCCGCCTCGCCGGCGGGTGTCGCCTCCGACGCCGCGGGCTGGCTCGGATTCGGGTGGTTGGATTCCCGTGCCGCGACGAGTGCCTGGTGGCGACGGGGCTGTCGATACCGACCGGCGAGATGACAACCGGTGCGTCATCGCCCGCTCCTGCGACAGGATACCGGTATGAATCATTTGGCGCCTTTTCGCGTCCGATTGAACTCCCTAGCCTTAGCGTCACTTTTTTGGGTGACGAAGCATCGCTATAAGCGATTTTGGCCGGTGGTAGCTTAGATTACATAGCAAGATCAGCGCCTTGCTGCTAGCTTAGTGACATCGAGTTTAAACCTCGGATACTGAAATCCACGAAGAATGATCAGTATGGATGAGCACTTCCAGACCGACGGCTTGCTTGACCACGAGGGGGTACATCACGTCGCGATCTCAGGACCGATGGACTGCATGGCCGGTAATCTTCCTGAGGGAATGACCGTATTTTGGTGGAAAGATCGTCCAGTGGGCCATTTCGTTGTCCGATCTGGAGTTCCTTGCACGTGGCATGCTCGCATTGCGGACTCGCTTGCCGAGATCGCAACCGAGGAACAGGCAAGACAACCGCCTGCCCTCTCGGCAAGCGTCGTGATCTGCACCCGGGATCGACCCGATGAGCTGCAACGCTGTTTGGCATCTCTACCCCAGCAAACCTATCCGCCCCGCGAGATCATCGTTGTTGACAACGCATCCCGCGATTGGCGTACCCGAGAGGTGGCTGTCGCGGCGGGCGTCATCATATGTTCGGGAAGACCGCGCGGGACTCGATTTCGCCCGCAACACCGGCGCCTCCCGCGCCACCTCGGAGATCGTCGCGTATACCGATGACGATGTGCTGCTCCATCCGCGCTGGCTGGAACGGCTGGTTGGAGCATTTGATCATCCGCAAATCCAGGCGGTGACGGGCCTTGTACTGCCCGCCGAGCTGGCGACCGAAGCACAGCTTCATTTCGAAACCTACTGGAGCTTCGGCAAAGGATATCATCGCCAGGATTTCGACACGGCGCGCTTCGCGGCTCATGCACATTGGGTTTTTCCCGCCTGGGAGGTCGGGGCAGGCGCCAGTATGGCTTTCCGGCGCGAGATATTCGATCGCGTCGGTTTCTTCGACGAGCGCCTGGACGTCGGCCAGGCGGGATGCTCGGGTGATTCGGAATTCTGGTATAGGCTGCTCGCCGAGGGCTATTCCTGTCGATACGAGCCGAGTTCGGTGGCCTTTCACTTTCACCGCCGAACCATGGAATGCCTGTCCAGCCAGATCTTCCATTACATGCGAGGCCACGCCGCCGCGTTGCTGGTCCAGCATGAACGTACCGGTATCGCCGCGAATCGCACCCAGGCATTCTATCGAATGCCGCGCTGGTATGGTCGTCGATTATGGAATCGGCTTCGCGGCAAGAGAACACCAGCGGATCGGTTTCTGAAGGAAGAAATCCTGGGGTATCTGTCTGGTCTCCTTTTCTATTATCTGACCAGGCGGAGAGGCAATGAGCCCCTGTGATCATCCCCGGACGTCGGTGGTCATACCGGCCCGGAATGCCGGCAAGACCCTCGCCGAAACGCTCGACAGCCTGCTCGCCCAGAGCGATCCTGACTGGGAGGCTCTGATCATTGATGATGGGTCGACAGATGAGACGGCCGATGTCATCAGGCGATACGGGAATCGAGACAACCGTTTCGTGAGCCTTCATGGGCCGGGCGGAGGGGCATCGGGCGCACGCAATATCGGACTTTCGCGTGCAACCGGAGACCGTGTGCTCTTTCTGGACAGCGATGACTGGATCGATGATCGCTTCCTCGAGCTCATGAACGAGGCACTGGATGCCGCGCCCGACGCTGTTGCGGCCTATTGCGGTTATTTCCGAGTCATGCCGGATGATCAACAGGCCCCCGTGAGGGCCGATCCCCGCATTGCTCTGGCACCTTTTGAGATGTTCGCGCAAACCTGTGCGGCGGCGATTCATGCCGTGCTGATCGAACGTAAGATCTTCTTGGGCGTGGGCGGTTTCGATACGGCTCTACGGACTTGCGAGGATTGGGACTTGTGGCAGCGCATAGCCCGTCTTGGCGGGTGTTGGGTCCGCGTCGATGCGTTGCTCAGTTATTACCGGGCTAGCGCTAATTCCCTAACGCAAGACATCGGCCAGATGCTGGCCGATGCCCGCATTGTCATCGGACGAGGCTTTTCGTCGGATGACCGCCTATCGGACGCGCATGTTGAACATCCATTTGGCGCATCCGCCGCCGATGGCAGGACGGCTGAGCTCGTTTATTCCTATTTTGCGATCTGGTGCTGCGCCTTCGATGTCGGACGCGGCGGGACTGGCACCGCAGGTTTAGAGAGCCTGAGAGATCTCGAAGCCTCGCCAGGTAATGCGAGATCCGTTGGCGAGGTGCTGCTCGATGGCGTGACGGTCGGTCTGCGCGCCGTGCCTACCCAGCTCGCTGCTCGCTGGCCGGAATTCGGTGCTTCTCTGACGGCATTGGTCGCCGAGCTTGGCAGCGTTTTGAACGACCCCATCGCCGCACGCCGCATTCAATACCAATTCGAGCGGCTCGTGCTGGATTACGACGATCTTGCCGCGCCTCGTCACCTGTTCCTGACCCTCGGCCTGCGCGTCGACCTGCGCGATCCAGCACCGGTCACGCCGCCACCGGGTGTGGACCGTCTCTATGTCTACCTCTGCGACGGTCACGATGTGCGTGCGCTGATCGATCTCGGCGCGCTGGGCACCATCGCGACTCGTCATTGGCTTGAGCTCGCGGTCTCGCGCTTGGGTTTCAAGGCGGTCGCCCTAGGTGCCGGTCCCTGGCTTGTGCGCTCGCTATCGCTCCCCAGACTTGGCTCTGCCCTGCGGGAGGCCAGCAGCGCATTGCGAACAGCGATCCGGCGCCCGGATTGGCGCCCGGTTCTATCGGCCGTAGCCCGAATGACGTTGTTCGGCGCCTCAGGTCCTTCCCGACCAGCGCATAGCCACCAGGATCGCCTCTATCGTCTTCGGATGAACGCCGAACAGTCCGCCAAAGGTTTACCCTGCAATTGGGCCAAGCCTGTGAGTACTGCACCGAAGAGGGCGAAGACGGGATCTCGGGGCGATCGCCAAGCCTATTGGGAGGACCTGTTCCAGGAGCCCGATCCCTGGAACTACGGCTCGCCCTATGAGCAGGAAAAATATGCGCGGCAGCTTATGCTGCTTCCCGACCGCCCGATCGGGAGGGCGCTGGAGCTCGCCTGCGCCGAAGGTCGCTTCACCGAGAAGCTCGGGCCGCGTGTCGAGAGATTGATTGCGACTGATATCTCCGCAACCGCGTTGCAGCGCGCCCGTGACCGCTGCGGGAAACATCAAAACATCGAATTCCGCCAGCTCGATCTCGCCAGCGATCCACTGCCCGAGGCATTGGATCTGATCGTCTGTTCGGAGGTGCTCTACTTTCTCGATGACGAGGACGAACTGGTGCGGGTCGCGCAGCGGTTCACGGCTGCCTTGAAGCCGGGCGGCCACATCTTGACCGCGCACGCCTTTGTGCTCAACGACGATCTTTGGCGAACTGGCTTTGACTGGGGAAATTCCTGGGGCGCCAAGACGATTACGCGGGTCTTCAATGCAACGGCCGGGCTTGCCCTCGAACGCTCGCTTTGCACGGAGCTTTACCGCATCGACCGGTTCGTGCGCCCCGCGGAGGGACAGCCGAGCGGCGACCCAGTGATCCAGAACCTGGCGATCACCGCCGAGATCGAGGTAGAGGTGGCGCGGCACATCGTTTGGGGTGGCACCGTCGCTCGACGTGCGGACCTGGCCGTGACAGAACGGCACCAGCAGGTCCCGGTGCTCTTGTATCATCGCATCGCCGACGATGGGCCCATGGGGCTTGCGCGCTATCGCGTGTCCTCTGAAATGTTCCGAGCACAGATGACCTGGCTCCGGCGCAACGGTTATCACACGATTGTGTCTGAGGAGCTCGCCTGGTTTCTGGCGAACAACCATCCTTTCGTCGGCCGGCCTGTGATGGTCTCCTTCGACGATGGATTCCAGGATTTTGCCGACCAGGCCTGGCCAATCCTGCGCATCCATGATTTCCGGGCCGAGGTATTCATCGTGACCGATCTCGTCGGCCAAGCGGCGGAGTGGGATCGGCATTTGGGCGAGCCGGCGTCCTTGATGGACGTGTCGACAATCGTCAGGCTCGCTGCGGAAGGGGTTATTTTCGGGAGCCACTTGGCCAGTCATCGCGGAGCCGACGGGCTATCCACCCTCGAATTGGCCGAGGAATTGACGCGATCCCGGGCATTGCTCCAGCGATGGCTGGACCGCCCGGCCGACTCCTTCGCGGCGCCCTTCGGTCTGACGGACGAGCGATTACGCATCCTGGCAGCGGAATGCGGCTTCCGGACCGGATTCAGCACAGAGCCCGGCGTAGCACATCTGACCAGCGACCCGCTCAACCTGCCGCGTATCGAGGTCCGAGGCGACTGGAGCCTTGAGGACTTCATCACCCAACTGGAAGCTTGCCGATGACGGATTCTCAGCTCGTGAGCGTCGTTATCCCCGCCTATAACGCCTCCGCCACCCTCGACGAGACGCTGCGTAGCGTGCGATCACAGACGCACCCTGCGCTCGAGATCATTGTCGTCAATGACGGATCAACCGACGATACCGGCGCGATTGTGAAGCGACACGCCGCGATCGACGACCGAGTCCAGGTTGTCACTCAGGACAATGCCGGCCTAGCCACGGCCCGCAACGCGGGCTGGTGCCACGCGCGATCGGACCTGATCGCCTTCCTGGATGCCGATGACCTCTGGGCACCAACAAAGATCGAGCGGCAGATTAGGGCCTTACAGGCCGGGGGGGAGCGCGTCGGACTAGTTTATTGCTGGTCCAGTCGAATCAACAGCCAGAGTGCCATTACGGGTGTTTGGGAAGGCGCCCGAGTAGAAGGCCGCGTGTTGGAACAGATTTTGGAAGGTAACTTCGTGGGGAACGGCAGCTCGGCGCTGGTCCGACGACAGGCACTCATCGATGCGAACGGGTTTGATAGCAGGCTGCGAGAGGCCGGCGCCGAAGGATGCGAGGACTGGCTTCTCTATTGCCGAGTCGCGGAGACGTATCGATACGCCGTCGTGCCCGAGCATCTGATTGGCTACCGCTACCTTCCTCACAACATGTCCGGCAACCGACCCCGGATGCTGCGGTCCTGGATACTCGCACACGATGAGATGCTTGCACGTCAGCCCAACCATCGCGATGCGCTGAAAAGGGGCGTTCGCAACTACGGTGGCTGGCTTATCCAAGACGCGTTGTCTATTAACGGACTCAGCCAATTGCCACCTCTGCTGCTGTTGTTGTTTCGTCGCTACCCATCGATAGCGCTGAAAGTGCTGCTGAAGGATATGCCCTCTGCGCTAATCGGACGGGTTCGGGCCCGGCTGCGCAGGCTGCACCGCGGTACAGCGAAGCCCATGAATGCGGAAATAGGCCGACGTTTCCTCATCGGGGAGCCAGGCTAGTGTCACTAAGCGACCAAGAGGAGGCCGCAAAAAGGGGGTTAGCGTCGGGGCAGGCCCGGCGAGCGGCGTTTGATCACCTTTCCCGGCTGCTCAAGATCGCGCCGAAGCCGCGTTGGGCGACGCCGACCCTGATCGTACTTGGACTTGGTTCGTCTTTCGCGGAGACGGTCGGCATCACGCTCATCATTCTTTTTTTCTACTCGGCGATGGGCCAGCTCGATGCAGCCACGGTGTCCGACGGTATCCTGGGTCGCGCCCTGCACTACGTCAGCGGCTGGTTCGACACGTCCGCGCAGATGGCCGCCGTGATCATGCTGCTGATTATCGCGCGAGGGGGGCTAGCCTACGCCAACAACATCATCAACGCCTATGTGAGCGAGCAGATCAACGAAAAGGCAAGGAATCTTCTCCATGAGCAGTACCTGACTGTAGCTTATCGCTTCATTCAGCGGCACGAACAGGCGCAGCTCATGGAGGTACTCGGCACCGAATCCTGGTTTATTGCCAATGCCTACGGAAGCCTGACACGGATCATCATCAGTGGTTGCTCCATCCTCGTCTTCGCGACTTTTCTCCTTGCCCTGTCCTGGCAGATTACGCTGGTCGCCCTCGTGGGATCCTTGCTCATCTCGACGGGCCTGCGCCGCCTGTCCGAACCGGCGCGAGAACTTGGCAAGCGGGTCAAGCGCGTCCACCAAGAGCTTGGGGAACACATGCTGATGACGCTGGAAGGGTTGCGCACGATTCGCGCCTACGGTCTCGAGGAAGCGCATCAGCGTCGTTTCATTCGTTCTTCCGCCGAAGCTCGTCAAACGTCCATCGCGCTCACACGGCTCTCGTCCTTGCTCAATCCGCTGACCGAGGTAGGTTATCTTGCCATCTTGTGCTTGATCATCGCTGGTGCGAGCCTTTGGAACGCCAGCTTCCCGACCATCCTTGCAACCGTGGCATTGCTTTACCGGTTACAACCACACATCCGGGAGATGGAAGCCAATCTCCTCTATATGGCGCAAATCGAGCCGCAATTGCGTTCCGTCCGCATGATGCTGCAACGAGACGACAAGGAGTATCCGGCGCCCGGGCGTCTGCCAATTCGGTCACTGCGCAAAAGCATTCGCTTCGATCGGGTCACCTTCCAGTATCAGGCCGGATCGAGACCGGCCCTGAAGGATGTCTCGTTCGAGATTCCCGTAGGCGGCACCACGGCACTTGTGGGCCCCAGCGGTGCCGGTAAGACCACGGTCATCAACTTGCTTCTGCGCCTCTACCAACCGTCTTCGGGGACGATCTGGGTCGATGAGATGCCGATGGAGGAGGTGCGACGAACCGATTGGCTCAAACTGCTTTCGGTTGCCGGCCAGGATGTCGATTTGATCGAAGGCACCGTGATCGACAACATTCGGATGGCGGACATCGAAGCCACAGAGGCGGATGTCGTCGCGGCATCGCGGATTTCCGGCGTTTCCGAGTTTATCGAATCGCTTCCCGACGGCTACGGCACCTGGATCGGCCAGCAGGGACTGCGCTTCTCCGGTGGTCAGCGGCAACGAATAGGATTGGCGCGTGCGTTTCTGCGCAATCCCGAATTCCTAATGCTGGATGAAGCCATGAGCGCGCTTGATCGAGGACTGGAGGGCCGGATCAGAGGCGCGATCAATGATCGTTTCGCCGGGCGGACAATCCTAATCATCACCCATCGGGTTGAAACCCTGCTCAACGCAGACCATGTCATACACCTAGAGGATGGCATGGTGGTAGACTAATGGGCGCCGCAGGTATGAAAATGAGAAGATAACGATCTCGCCTCATGACTCGTTGCACTTGTATCGCTGGTGAGGATCTTAGAGGTTATCGCATACAATTATCTTTAATGAGTTAAGAGTCTATCTCGATAAAAGCTAATTGATTCTCTTTAATTTCCGGTAATGTCTATTTGGTGAAGTCGATGGATTGGAGGACCGTTAACTGCGAGGTCGCATGGTAGACATCTCTGTAATCATTTGCACTCACAATCCCCGACCGGATTATCTTCGTCGCGTACTGGATGCACTTGATGCGCAAACACTCCCTAAAGAGAGTTGGGAACTGCTCCTCATCGACAATGCGAGCAAAACGCCATTGGCAGAAACATGGGAAATGCCTTGGCATCCCGGAGCCAGACATATCCGCGAAGACGAACTCGGACTTACGCCGGCACGCCTGCGCGGTATCAGGGAATCATGCGGCGATATTTTGGTTTACGTTGACGATGACAACGTGCTTGCTCCAAATTATCTGCAATTGGCTCATGCCCTGTTGATGGAACACCCATATTTGGGCGTCATCGGCGCCGGCATTGTGAAGCCGGAGTTCGCGGTACAACCACCGTCGGAATTGGTCCCCTACCTTGGTTACCTCGCGTTGAGGCGTGTATCAAGGGATCTTTGGAGTGCTAACACAGACGATCTTGCCTGTGTACCCTGGGGGTGCGGACTGTGTGTAAGGCGGCAGGTGACGGATTCCTACCGGCAACTCGTCAAGCGACTCAGGGTGATCGAACTGCTAGATCGGCGAGGCGACCAGCTTTTCGGTGACGGTGATGTCGCCTTTTCATGGGCCTCCGTTGCGGCAGCTCAGGGCTTCGGCGTATTTCTCGCACTTCACGTTACGCATTTGATTTCGGCGGACCGATTAACCCAGCGATATTTTCTTCGGCTAGCTCATGATGGTTCCTTCTCCGCCGGGATCCTGCACTATCTGCGAGCAGGGATTTTGCCCGGCAACAGCCATAGCCGTATCGAAGAATGGGTGCGTCTAATCCTGCATGGCATCAGGAGAGGTCTTTTCGCCATGCGATTCAAATGGGCAGTTTTGGTCGGGATGGATGGTGCAAAGCACTTGATCGAGCAGCGGGGCCTGCGGCCAATAGATCAAGATGACCATCAGGTAGAGGGGGAAGCTACAGAGTCAGTTTGACGCGAGTGTGCCTCTAATGACGTTCCCGGCATTAGAGGCATTCACTGGGCACCCGGTTACTGCGCGAGGGTGCATCCCTGGTCGAAATCGGAGAGCTGCTACGGCACCGAATCCTCGACATCACGCAGATCGACGCGAAGGTCGATGAGCCGTTCTTGCGCCGACTGGCACCGCCCTGCCTGGGAGGTGCGTAATGAAGACCTTGGCGCACGCCCTCGAAGAGTCTCTGGCCTTACGCCGCGCGCTCGGGTTCAAGATGGACGACTCTAGTAAGAGCAGTTACACCTTGCCTCGGGTGATCCAAGTGGCTGAAATATCGCCGCAAGTAGATCACTACGGGCAATCCGATCCCTCACCCACATTGTGAACCGGAAACCACCGCACTGGTGCCGCATGCCGGCCCGGTTGCGGTGGACACCTTGGGCGGCCGCGTCCACGTCGAGTGGGATGCGCAGGCGGCGGTCACCCCGCTGGGGCAGCTGCCGTTCTTCACCGAGTTCCTGTGTCCGGGCGGGCGTTTTGATGCGCTGGTCGCGAGCTGCCCGCTGCGCCTAACCAGCCCGAACGCCCCGAG
>JBGSKP010000556.1:0-15802 GCA_041741175.1 Thiocapsa sp.
GCAGCGCATGGAGCTTGCGGGCGTCGGCCATGAACGGCTCGGCCCGCGGCGTGAGGGCCCGGTTGCCGGCGAGGCCGAAAATGAAATCCGTCAGCGGATCGGCCATCGCCAAGGCCATCAACTCGGGGTTGGAGACATGTCCGTCCCCGCGCAGGATGATGCGCGTGTGCGGCCAAGCGGCCCGCAATCGCTTGAGCACGCGCTTGAGGATCATCGCGTTCTCGGCACCGGTGGGGCGCTTGCCGGGCCGCAGCACCGCGGTGATGAACTTGCCCGACAGGCCCTCGAAGACAAACAGCGGCAAGTCGCACTGGTTGCCGTAGTGATGATTGTAGAACGCAAACTCCTGCTGGCCATGGGTGGCATCCTCGGAGTGGTCCATGTCGAGCACGATCACTTGCGGCGCCTTCCGGTAGCTGGCGATGAAGGTGTCGACGAAGGCCTGCGCCATGCGGTAGAGGTCACGCGCGCCGACCCCGTTCTCCAGACGCGAGAAGGTCGGCCCGCTGGCCAGGTCCGTCGTCGCATCGAGCGGCTTGCGCTCCAGCCCCAGCTTGAACAGCGGATCGCGCCGCAGTGCATTGGCGTCGGTGCCGTCTTCGTCAGCACAGGCGATCTGGTAGACCCGTTGCGCGATCAGCTCACGCAACGAATGGGTGATGTAGGACGGATGGCGCCGATCATCGATCGCCGCGCTCAACCGCTCGGTCAGGCCAATCTGCCGATCAACCCCGCGCAGAATCATGGGGCCGAAGTCCGACGACATGGCGCCGCCCTCGAAGTCGCCGCGGACCGTGAAACCGGCGACCGGGGGAAAACGCAGCTGTTCCGGGATAGACTCGGGCATGGGCGACCTCGTTTAGCTTGTTCCGAAGCGCTCTTGACGAAAAGCCCATTTTATCAGCGGGTTGAACGAAACTCACCCTGTTTCATGAAATATTCGGGCTAATGGACTCGGCACACAACGCGATCCCGAATGACGCACTGCGACCGCTCGTCGATCGCCTGCTTCTCGAGCAGGGGCGGCTTGATCCGCTCGAGCTTCTGCTTGCGGGCGATCTGCTTGGCTACGAGGATTATGTCGCTTGGCGGACCGGCCATCGCTCGGAGCTGCAGGGCGCCCTCCGGGCCGAACCGGAGGCGGTTGCGGGATTCCTGGAGGACGCAGGTGCCTATGCCCGTGGACAAAAGCTCGTGGCCGTCGCGCTTGAGCACGCGGCTTGGGGCGATCGGGAGCACCCTTTGTCTATCGGTCCGGATGCGGAGCTGACCCGCGCATGCACAGTCGCCTACGCGCCTCCGGCGGACCGTCGGCAGCTGGATCTGTTCCAGGACAGCACCGCATTGCTGCTCGAGGAGGAGGTCCGAAAGGCCCTCGTGGAGCACCGCTTGGATCGCGCCCGCGATCAGGTCGCCCGATTGATGCATCGCGAGCCAGGGCATCCGCGACTCGGCGGCTTTCTCCGATTGATCCAGACTCTCGACGATGCCGATGCCGATGCCGATGCCGATGCCGATGCCGATGCGATCGGGCGCGTCGGACGTGTCGATGAGCGATGGCGCGAGCTCGAAGAGGTCGGGCCCTTGGCTCGGCAGTTGCTGGGCCATCGGGCGCGCGATGTCATGGGAACCCTATGGGCGGCGCTTGCTGAGCGGCTGTCCGGGCGTCTCTCTGACCCAGGCTCGGGAGAACTCCATGCGGCGATGGCCTGGGCACGGTCCGGTCGATGGGACGCCGCACGAGATGCCGTCGAGTGCGAGCTCGGCTGGCGCGAGCACCCCGCGTTTGTGCTGCTTCACGCAGAGTCGGCTTGGCGCGTACACGATTACATCGCTGCACGCCGGGATTGGCTGTTTCTCTGCTGGGAATTTCCGCTGGACGCCGAGCGCACATTCAACTCGACAGCCTTTCCGGATGGTCAGTTAGCCGATCTCTGGAACGCCTACGGGGATCACGACGAGCCGCTGGAGACTGAGGATTTCCCCGCCTGGCTGTTGATTCGGGACGCTCGCCTTTTCTCGTTCATGTCACCCGACTTGGCGCCGGGTGATGACCGCGGCGAGGCGCACCGTCTGCTTCATCAGATCCTGACCGAAGAAGATACCATTGAGCGACGGCGTGCGCTCGGTGAGATACATCCGCTCCTGCTGCAGCTCCTACTGGCGCACAAGTCAGACTAGCGGTTACCTGCCGCTCCAACATTCGTTGTCCGAATCGCCGACCCCGACCCGGTTGTGGTCGAAAGGGCGACCAAGTCCGGAGCCGAACAGACCAGAGGAGGCTGACTCCTGAGGGTTGTCGTCATTCGGTGACTCTAGAAACCCTGCCAAACCCCACCATTTCCACTTTTCCCGAAAAAGACGTCGCCTTATGACGACGACCTATCTCGCTCTCCACTCCCATCGATCGCGTCCAACGATACTGGAATCCAATAGATCATTGTTGCATATATATAAATCTCAAATGGCATGTGTTTCGCATTGTTAGATCGAGAGCCAGGGGCGTACCGGTGCGAAGTGCATCGCCAGTGATGGCGCTTGCATGGGGGTGCATCAAGTGCAGCGTCCGATTCGCCCGAAATCACTTCGACTCAAAACCGGATTGCGACGCGTCTGTTCAGGTTTGATCGCTATGCTTCGATGCTCGGAACGATTGAGAAACTCTGGCTGCTGGCTGGGTTGACCTGGCACGACCATGGCCTGGTTCGCAATTCGCCAATGCGAGCGATGTAAAAAAACGTACACTTAATTGGAGTGAAAACGATGAGGCTCAACAAGCTTTCTCACGAAATGACGACGGCGTTAGTGCTGATTATCTCTATGTCTGCAATTCCAGACGACGCGGAAGCAGCAACAAAGAAATGGTTTCCCGGACACTATTTAACTGCAAAGCATCTGAAGGCGACGCAGATTACGAACATTAATCGCAACCTTGTACGTTACAATAGTAATTTCACTGGCTATAAGGCACACTACACTTGGAAAGCGTTGGAGCCCGCGAAGGATCGCTACGATTTTTCGGTGATTAAAAACGATCTGAAAACAGCAAGAACAGATAGGAAAAAACTCCTCGCCCATCTATCTGACCGGGTCTTCAACGCGAATAAAAACCCGGATCTTCCAACCTATCTGTTAACGAAAGAGTATGAAGGCGGTTGGTTCTACGACGGGCGGAGAAGCATCGGGAAGTTCTGGGTTCCTGCCTATCAGGTGCGTTGGAATAAGCTCATCCAGGCGCTTGGGAATGCCTTGGACAATGATCCGGATCTCGCTGGAGTGATTGTCAGCGAGACGTCTGGAATCAACAGCCGATCTGGTAAGGTTTCTAGCTCCTATACGAAGGAACGCATGCTTCAGCATGTCGAGTTGATGAATTCCACTGCGGCTCGCTATTTACCGCGGACACCTTTCTTCCAGTACGTGAATTGGGGAATCGAGCCTCAGGACCGGGCACCTTTAATGAGTCACATCGTGAAGACTGCGAAAGGCGCATTTGGTAGTCCAGACGTTTTCGACTGTAAGAAAAATCCGCCCACGAAAGCTGGAGATAATGGTTTTGGAACATTTTTTAAGACGTATCGAGGCGTTGCCCCGATGAGCCTTGAAAATCAGCCATGGGGCTATCGGTGCTTGGGTGCTAAACAAGTATTTGATTATGCGGTGAATGAAATCGGCGTGAATTTCATGGTCTGGTCCCCTGTCACCAAGACGGATTGGCAAACCAAGTGGACAGTTCATGACGCGATTTCCGTCATCAACGCAAACAAGGGAAAGATCAATAAAACACGCCCGTCCAATGCGTTCTGATGCTGGTCATCGAAGCGTAGTAAGTGCGTTCGCTTGACCAGTTAGAGGATCAATAAGGCGGGGTATCCGTAGCGCCGCAGCGGACGTACGGATGATTCGGGCGTGAACCAAGATCGGAAATCCCCCGGCTCTGCCGGGGGGCGTTCCTGCACTTTAGAGAGCCTTTGGCGCTGCGAGTGATCCACTAAAGCTAAACGTGGCATTCGATCGAGGACATATCTCCCCTCCCTGATGGGAGATTGCTACAGCACGTGGTCGGCATCCACGGTGTGGGGCGTGATGCACTTGGTGGCGACGAGGATCCACTTGTCGCCCTGGTGGTCTTGGTAGCCCTCGACTGAGTCGCCGCTGTGCGAACTTGTGCGCAGTTCATCTTCCCCGCAAACACAGCTAACCCCTTGCCACGCAGCAGCTCGGCGAACACCAGCTGTTACGGCTGACGCAGTTGGCGCGGATCGAGGATTAAGCACTTCGAGACGCTCGCGACAACGCGTGCCGCTCGGGGCGCGGCCTGATCGTTTCAGAGTGCCTTGAGGTTCGCACCCGTTGGCTGGTCCGGCGGACGCGCTTGAACTGCAGCGGCACCAGGGATCTGCGTCCGAACAACGTTTGCCCTGACACCAGCTGATGCGGCGGCGAAATCTGAATGCCAGGGCGCATGGGATCTCCCCGAATAGCCTCCGCGCTGTGTGCGGAAAGCCTACGGCACTCAGTTGGTTGCGGATGAAGAAAGCGCTTATCAGAACCTGCCTCGCATTATTAGGCTTACACGGCAGGGTGCTGATTCCTAAATAAACGATTATGAAGAGCTTTTTCGCGCACGAGCGAACCCGAAGGTTGCTAAAACGGCGGATTTTTTCGAAAATCGCTGGTGTTGACACGTATCACTTGTGACATTCGGCAACTTGGCCTACGCGTTGTGTAAGACACGATTATGATTGGCTTGGCGCGGTCTGGAATCTGCCCCGTATTTAACGCTTAAGCTGTTCGCGGCGTTGATTCGCCAAAGGGGCCATCGGACATGCTCCGATGGTTTGAAGTCAAACACATACGGAGGCTCCATTGATGAAATCACCCTCCTCTGTTTACCGACATGCGTCGCGAGCCGGCTAGGTCTTTCGGGCGGCAGTTGATCGGGGGCTTGCTGGCCGGGGCCTTCCTGGTGCTGGCTTCGTTCGTCCAAGCCGCGCCGCCGATCATCGATTTGAGCGTCAAAGAACTCGTCTCGGATTTCTCATGGGGTTATCAAAACGGGTTAAAGCAACCCCAAGGCTCCTACCTGAATGGCAAAAGTGTCCATGCGATCTCGCGTAAGACGCGGTATGGCAACATTCCGCGTCAGCCTCCCCTCGGCAGCCCTGATTTTTTGTTGTGGGTCGATGAGCAAACGGGTCAGACCCTGGCACTCGAGCATCCTCTCGGAAACTATGAAGATGCCGTCAATCCGGGAGGTAACGCCGTGTTTGGTTCTGGAGCACCTAACGATGAAATTGACCGAATCTGGTGGGTGACCGGTGCCCGTGCCAACGAACTCGCCTTCGACCTCTCCCGTTCAAGCGCACTCTTTGATCCTTTATGAATTCGACCCCGTACTGGACGACTTCGAGACCACCCAACGATCGACCGCTCCGACGCTTAGCGTAGTCGGGCAAACCGGGCTGCTCGTTTATCGCTATCTTTACAGTTCACGTCTCGACGGCGCAGTGGTCTTTCAGCGGTGTGATCTGGCCTCGCCGACACCCCGACTCGAAACAGACGAAGCCATTGGGCGAGCTGCAAAGGCTAGTGGTTCGCGCGATCCGTGGCGGGCGGTAAGATCCTGAAGCGTTTCGGATCCAACCCGGTCATCTTCACCAAGGATTTCGGTGAGACCTGGCTGCAAGCGGATGGGTCGCCCGCGACCCTGCCGTTGACATACGCAACAACGACACCGAAGCTTGCGCCCTATGATCATCTGACGCGTGGAGAGACGTCGGAATGGTTCACGCGAGACTTGGGTTTTGGGCCGAGCGGCGCTCGTTGGATCATCCTTCCCGTGGGAAAACAGCAGGAGATGCGATTCTTCTACTGGGGGCTGTCGGGTTGGGAAAGCACCAGCTTGACGACGAATCTGGACCGAGGAGACCCAGTGGGATGTGGCGCGACGCGCGATTATCTGGTGTGCGCCTTCGCTGAGATAAAAAAGCCCGGCTCGCTACTGGTTAGAGTCAGCAACGATGACGGACGGACCTGGGGCGCGCCTTTTGCAGTCGACAATGTCGGTCGAGCGCCCAATGGCTCGGCCCAGGGGATCAACTGGGTCTCCTTCGTGCAGCCGGCCGAGGAATGTGTTGATAACGCTGCCCGATTCTTCTACGGTTACTACAAACAGCGTGACGGCATCAACGCCAGAAATTACGAGAACAATATCCGTTGGGTTCGCTTTCATGTCGGCCCGCGCCCGAATGAGAGCGGCGATGGGCATGTGGAGTAGGCTGATTAAGAGGGCTTTCTGTCGGACGAATCCGTGAACAATGCTAGCGCCGACTTCATCGATCACGGCCTGGCGGACAGTATGGACACGCCAGCGCTCCTGAATACCTGGAGCGACGGAACCTAGTCATCTCTTGCGGTGCGCCGAGTGACCGGCGCGCCCTGCATTGCGATGTCTAAATTGTTGGTCACTTGATGCTCGACTGAAACTATGGTCGTAGCCCGCGCAGCATCGGGTATGGCCTTTGGGTCAGGCGGACGCCCTTGATGTCAAGGCGCGTGTGAGTGACGAGCGTTACACAAAATGGCATATGACGGCTCCTGATCAGAAAGAATCTCCCGCCAGGATCACGGAATGAACAACCGACCGGCGCAGGCTGCTCCCCCATCCACCATCCGATGGAGCCTGCCATGGCGATGAATGGAAGCCAGAGGTTTCTGCTGCCCCAACGGGGCGCACCATGTCAGTCCGGGGCAACGCCCTGGGCTGACATCGGTAGCGCCGTTGGCGCTCGACACAAACTGCCGCAACGCGCCTCGCCAGGCTTGCCCTCAATGGTTTTGGTTGCTTGATCCTTGCGGCCCTCCGCCCCTTATCGTGGATTCGGCGCGTAGCTGAAGCTCCTTGCTACTCAGGCGACGGCTAGTGACCTACAGCCTGCTCGGTGAGAGCCGACAGACTCGTTTGACGAATCCAACGACCAGCACCGCACTCCCGACACCCGCAAGATCGACTGCCGTATCTATCCAGTCGGCGGTGCGTCCGTCCGTCAGCAGTTGCATCAACTCGGTAACCATCGCCAGTGCCGCCAGCAGGCCTACGAGCTTCACCCATCCCAGATCGGGACGGCCGTGCAGCAGGAGTGTCGCCAATGCAGCGAAGAGCGTGAAGTGGCCGTATACGTTGAGATCCGGCCCATCCGTGATTGATGGCGTGAAAGGCAACAGGGCCGCGACAAATTCCTTGATGGCGCCAAGCAGTTCAGGGGGCGCGAGAATGCCGACCAGCAGAGAGGCCAATGTAGCCCACAAAGACACGCGCAGGGGCTGAGCCATCGGACGCGCCAGATGCTGCAACACGCCGAGAATCAATCCGATCCAGACTGTGAGCAATGCCCAGCGCGCGCCTTGCACGGATGCGCGGGGAGCCAGTCCATCGACCATCAGTCGGTGGAGAACCATCTGACCGGAGCGCGAGGTGATTGCCAGGGTAATCCAGAGCGGGAGCGTGGGATCAGGAACTTTGATGATGCGGTCGAACCTGCCGTCGGTCACGGCTGTCGGCCACTGTTCGACCAAGCGACTAATGGTACGGTGCTCGCCGGGCTGAATGACCAGCAGGCGAGCCTGTTGACCCGGCCGAATCTCCGGTGCGATTCCGGTGACGGTGACAGCCCCGGTAATCCTTAGCCTGTCGTACTGCGCCGATGCAGGATGCTCCCAGCGCAGGCGTCCTCCGCGCTTACCGTCCACGCGAAGCAACAGGCCCTCGGCGACAGGCTGGTAGATGAGATGACCGCGCGCGGGTAGCGATGGATCGGTCGGGGCGGGTGCGCCACTTGGCAAGCTAACCAGGTCCGGAGCAGCCATCTGGAAGCGCACCGACGGGGCGCTGACGACCAGCGTGAAGCCGACCATGGCCAGAAGCGCCGCGATGAACAGGCACTGCGCGATGGTGCTGCTGTGTTGCCTGGTCAGTTGGGTCGCGGGCTCGGCGGCGCACGACGCGGGGCGATTCAAGAAGGCTCCATCGGTCTAATCGCACCGCGCGAAAAAGGGGTTGGTCAGTGCCTCGCTGCAGTGTTGACTGGTTGGCGTCGGGCGGTTGGGGTCGCCGCCACTGATCCTGTCTTCTTGCTCCAGGTCCCGCAGTTGGCGGGCAGCGTCGCATGCCGGCGTGCTCCAGCAGCTTCGTGTCGCGCCGCAGACGCGCAAGACCAATTGCTCGCAGAGTGATGCACCCGTTAACGGGTTGATGCCGGCGTGTGATGTCTCGTCGGGCACTTGGGCATCATCCGGTGAAGCATTGGGTTCCAGGGGTGTCTGGGGCGCTCCGGGCTGATCGAGCATGTCGGTCGTCGGCACGACCTGCCCGCCCTGGATGCGGATCACCGAGCCGTCATCCAATTTGTGAACGCCGTCCCAGAGCTGGATCTGGCGTCCATCCTGGATGATGACTGGTCGGTTCGTGCGAGGGTCGACCTCGACCTGGCCACCTCGCTCCAGCGGGGCAGTCCAGGGCTCGCAGATGGCCTCGCGCGCAAACAGGATCGCTGCAGCGGTGATGATGAGACAGAGGCCCGGGGGGTGTCTGAGCAACGTTTTCACGGTGTACTCCAGTGTCGTTTGATCAGGTCATCGACTGGGGTGAATTAGCGGCACAGTGTGCGGCCTCCCATTTGACTCCGCCGACATCGGTATCCACGACGCTGGACAGAATCCGGTCGGCGCGCGAGCCCAGCAGTCAGAGCCGATTCTCGATGATCAGGAACCAGGGGCGCCGCGGGACGGGCTGCAGCCGCTCGCTCTTATCGAGCTCCAGCACAGTCTTGGACACGGAATTGCGGACGTTTCCACCAATCGCCTCCAGGATTCTACCGCTTTTGGCTACGACCAGGTCGCAATGGGTTTCAGCGCCCTGGAGTTGCGCGGCACTCGTATAGCCGTTGATCGGGCGCACGGGGGTTCGCCCACGCGATGCACAGATGAGATCACCTGGTTTGGGGCTGTAATCCTGGACCCGGCGGGGCACGAAATAGCGTCCCGGATAGCTCGCCTCGTCAATCATGGTTGCAAGATAGACCCAGTGCGCGGATGCCGTGCGGAATTGACCGGCCGGCAGACCGGCCCCCTGCATGACCCATGTCATGAACGCGGCCGACCAGGGTTGCTGGCAATCCATGCCGTCGAGTCCCGCTTTATCAACCGCACGCCAGTAGAGATTGACCCGGCTTGCGTGGCTGTAGTCGTCCTCCCAGGCGCCAACATGCGGGATGCTCTCTTCCGTTCCCTGAAACACCACGACCTGCCGATCGAAATGCTGCCACTCACGGGTCGCGCGCTGGATCATCGCTTGCTTTAGCCGATCGTTCGGTGGCGGCGGCTGGCCGATCGGACGCCCTGCCCAGGTTCCGTGTGTCTCGGAGGGGCGCGGCCGAGGTTCACCACAGGCTACCAGGATCAGAGCCGAGACAAGGCAGAGTGCGAACAGGCGCGTCAGACCGGCGCGGGAGGATAAGGGTTCATGACGCGGCATTGCGCAGACTCTCTCCAGGGGTCGACGACACGCCGACACGGGGGCTTTGGCTATCTCGGCGGTCTGACCCTGTCGCGGAACCAGGGCCGGTAGTCCTCCATGCGTGCCCGCTGCTCGGCGGGTGCCTGCCGACGACAGGTGCTGTAATCGGGCGTTCCGGCGGACGCGCCCCAGCGCCGTTCAATGCAGTCATTGGGGTTATAGGCGACCTCCAGCGCTGTGCGACGGGTGAAGATGTCTCTGAGTGTCAATCGAACTGGTCTGCCTTCGCTATTGGTGTAGCTGATCGAACGCTCGTCTATCCGTCGTTGGTGAAACAGCCTGATGCGCTCTGCAGCGGCGTCGGGACGCTTGTCGCCGAGCACGAACAGCTCGGGATAGCGGCGGATCTGCTCAGGTAGATCAGAGAGCACGTTCATAGCGATCAGAAGACGCATGTCTCGGGACGGGGTCGCGAAATTCTCCCAGGGACCAACGGTCTCGAAGATGGCCGGCCCGTTCGGCATGGGGATGACCGTTCCAGGGCGAGCCCGCACATAGGCTTCGCCATTATCGACCGAGCTCAGGCGTGTTTCGAGCTGCTCCATCAAGGCGTCCAGAGTTGCCGTGTAGGCGGACTCAGGGTCGAGTCCGCGTGGATTGATGAGCCGTTGCATTCGGGCATAGAAGTCTGTGGGCGAGAGGTCGGATTGCTCCAGTGAAAACGGTTGCAGGCCGGATCGTCCGTCGAGTGCGCGATTGGATAATTGACGCCATCCGCCAGCACCGCCGGTTGGCTCCAGTGGTCGAAATGTCTTGAATCCGGGTCCCGCGCTCGGGGTCCGGTCGAACAGAAAGGTCCCTTCCCAGAATCGCTTACGTGCGACCGAGTTGTCGGGCTGGGCGTCGACCGCGAGCAGTAATCCGCTCTCTGTGCCGCTTTGGGGGAGCCATTTCACCACCAGCATGATGTGACCGTAAGGGTCGGCGAAGATGGTCCCCGGCCAGAGGGCCTCGCGCTTGAGTGCCACCGGATAGTAGTCTGTGGCGTCGTCGTCCAGTGCGGTGCGTGCACTGCCGGAGTGGACGGTGTTCATCATCGTTTGGCTTGCCTCCTGGAAAACGGCGGCAGGTGCCGCGGTGCCGACAAAGCGCGTTTCGACGACCGGCTTTTGACAGGCCGGCGGGCTGCTGCGGCTGCCGCGCGTACAGGGCCGGTAGGCTATCGGCAAACCCAGCTTCCAGGCGAAATAGCTGCGCAGAAAATAGGGCAGATCGGCGCAGTCGGGTTCGGCCGGGAGCCGATGATCCTCGCCACTCCCAAGATAGTTAAACAGGAGGTTACGCTCCGGATCACGCAGCATCGGGCCGAGCGAGGTGAAAGTCAGTGAATGCTCGGCCGGTGCGTCGAACAGGTGTTCGATCCAGGCCGAGTAAAAGGCTTCCGTGTCCAGATTCCAACGTCCGACTCCTCGATCGCTCTCACCGCCGCCGACGGTCACTTCCGTGCAGGCCGCGACTGCTCCCCCGCGGGTTGTTTCGATCCGATAACGTCCGGGAGTCGGGCGGAATTGAGTCCCGTACAGGCTCCAGGGTGGTCCGCCGGCGGAGACCGTACGCAGTCTGGTTTGTTTGCCGTCGGGATCCGTGACATGGATATGATCCAACTGAGCACCGGTTGCAACCGCGATGATTTCCAGGGGCGCGCCTGGGTTCGGCCGCAGAGGTGCCGTCCAGATCCGGACAGCGTCACCCTGTTGGCAGGTGGTCGTGGCAGACGCCTCATACGATACAACGCCCCCTCTGCACCAGAGGATCGAGGTCAAAACGACAAAGAGCGCTAGGCGAGAAATCATTGATCGGATGCCGGTTGGGTTCGAGGATGATGGCGTGTTATGGATGCAATGCAGCGGTGCCCGGGACACCTGTGCCGGTGTTGCCCCCTGGTGAGTCGAGCGCATACAAGCTGTCCCAGGATGCGGCATAGCTGCCGAATCGTTGCGATAAACGATGGATCATGGGTGAGTAGTGTGTCAGGAGATGATCGCGTACCTGTTCGGGCATCTCGCGTTTGGGCGATGCATTGACGGGCGTTTTCGAGTCCAGGGTAGCGTCGGCAAAATCCCTTATCCCGAGGAAAGACGTGATTGCTCGAATTAAACCATCGGGATCGCGTGAGATCGCATCGTAAAAACACACCAGGATCTGCGAGGCATCGAAGACGCTCAGGTAGTGATCGAGTGTGCGCTCATAATCGCCACGCAACAGCATAAGCGGCGTGTTGAGGCGGGCGATCATCGCCTCTGTTGCATCGGTGCTCAATTCAGCCTTGCCTCTTGATGCACTGTATCGCAGGCCTGACCAGGCTCTATCGATCGGATCGCGAATCATGAAAATGAGGCGCATGTCCGGATTGACGGCTCTGATTCTTTCAATGTCCTTAACGTCAAGTATCGAATAGGACGGTGATATCTCACCGCAGACCTGATCCGGCGTTGCCTGTGAAAAGAGCTTGACGTACCAGTCTTCGTCGTAATATCCAAACGTCCAGTCGCGCCACCAGGCCGCTCGCTTGAAGCGGCCTCGCAGAACGTTGATTGCGATCGCGCTGAGCCCTCTGGCGACCTGCGGTCGCTCCCAGTCCTGCGATCCGAGCACTCGCTGCTTGAATGATGCCGTTGCCAAGCGATTCGGGCTCGGGTATCTGGTCGAGCGATCGAAGAAATGCATCTCTTTCTCTGGAGTCATCCAGACATCGGGATGTTTTTTGAGCTGAGACCAAAGCCATGTCGTACCGGCTTTCGGTGCACCGATACCCAGGAAATGCGGTCTGGCTTGTTCCATGCTGTTTATTCTCTATTACGGAAACGTGTTGCGTTTAATGAAAGACGACAGGTGTCATAAGCGATCGACCCTCCATGCCCGTCAAAGAATGTTAACGCCAAAAAATCTGAAAACACAACTGGTTACCGTTCCAGATCCCGATTGACCATCGCCGCAACCACGAGATCACCCCACACATTCACTGCTGTGATCGGGGAGTCGAAAAAGCGGTCGACCACAAGGTAGAGGGCGAGGTAGGTTTGCGGCATCCCCAGCAGATCAAGCATGAAGGCCATGAGGGCAATGCCTCCGCCCGGGATGCCTGCGGTGCCGGCGGAGGAGGCCATCGTCAGGAGCACGATAAAGAGCGCTTGTAGCGGGCTGAGATCGGCGCCGGCCAATTGTGACATGAAGATCAACAGGATCGCCTGATAGAGCGCCGAACCATCCATGTTTAGCGTGGCCCCCAGCGGCAGCGTGAAGGCGGTCACCCGCTCGCTGACCCCGTAGGTCTCGAGTGCCGCCTTGGACACCGGATAGGTGGCCGAGCTCGACGCGGTCGAGAGTGCAGTCAGGAGCGGCGCACGGCAGGCAAGGACAAACGGCCAGACGGTTCGGCCGGTGCGCAGGCGAAACAGCCCAGGCAGAAACACTCCGGCGTGCAGCACAGCCGCGAGTGCCACGGCCCACACGAAGGCGCGCAGCTCGAAGATCCCGGCCCAGTCCATCCCGGCGAGCCCGGAGTAGATGAGTGCTGCGATCCCGATCGGTGCCAGGGCGAGGATGCCGCGCAGGACTTGCATCAATAGGGCGTCGAGCGCGCGGGCGCCCTCCAGCAAGCTGTCCCGATGAGCGCTGTCGATGCGGCGCGAGGCCAGTGCCAGAACGACTGCCACGAAGACGATATGCAGGATGTTGCCGTCCGCGAGTGAGGCGAAGAGATTGCTTGGGATGAAGGTCGCGACGAGCTGATCCAGGCTGAAACGCGTTGTGCCGGCTTCGATCGGCTCGAGGTCGAGCAGTCCGGCGGGAAGGTTGCGCGAGAGCAGGATGGCGATAAGTGTGCCCAACCCGGCGGCGACACATGAGGTCGTCAGATAATAGAGCAGGGTGCGCCCGCCGATCCGTCGCAGCTCCCGTCCGCCTGAGAGCGTGGCATAGATGGAGACCAGGATCAGCGGCAGGATCAGGAGTTTCAGCAGAGAGATGAAGATCTGACCCAGCCAGGCAAACCAAGGCGCACCCTCCGGGATCAACAACGCGAGGACAATGCCGAGCAGCAGACCGACGGGGACCGAGTAAAGTCGGCGAAGCCGCATCGCTGATTCCGCCTGACGGGGCTCAGGCCCAGCCGAGACGCGTGAGATGGCGCTCGACCTCGTCCTGATCGCTGTAAGGGGTTTTGTGGCCGCGCGAATCGATGTAGCGCTCGTGGCCCTTGCCGGCGATCAGGGCGACCCAGGGTTCATCGGCGGGTTGCTCGGCCAGGAAATCGAGTAGCCGTGCGATGGCCAGTGGTCGCTCGACGACCACCTCACGACCCTCGTTCGGCATGCCGTCGAGGATGTCGGTGATGATCCGTTCGGGATCCTCGTAACGGGGATTGTCCGAGGTCACGATGCTGTGATCGGAATGGCGGGCAACGGCGGCGCCCATCAGCGGACGCTTGCCGCGATCGCGGTCCCCGCCACATCCGAACAGGGTTGCGACCCGCGCCGATGGGAAGGCATCGCGGATCGCGCTCAGGATGGTGTCCAGTGCATCCGGCGTGTGGGCGAAGTCGATCACCAGTGTGCGGTTGCCGATCACCCGGCACTCGAAGCGTCCGTCCACGGCGCGCAGATGTCGCCAGTCGGTACGCTCATCCGGTCCCAGAACGCCGTTGGCCAGGGCAACGGCGAGGGCGTAGTTCCGGCGGTTGTGCGCTAGGGCGAGGAATGGCTTCGCGGACAGGGCTTCGGGCCCGTGTGTCGTCGCCTCCAGATATTGGATCGGGATCTGTGAGGGATAGTCCTCGCGCAGTCGCTGTGCGACCTCTGCGCTGGCGGTGTAAAGCCGGCCACCGGGCTGGAGCATGTCGAGCAGGCGCGCCTTGGCGGCGAAATAGGCCGCTTCGGTCTTATGATAGTCAAGGTGATCCTGGGTGAAGTTGGTCCAGGCCGCGTTCTGAAAGGGGATGCCGTAGGCGCGACCTTGATCCAGGGCATGACTGCTGACCTCCATCGCGACGATGTCATAGTGATCGCGATATTGATGAAGCAGGCGGCGCAGCTCGATCAGCGGCGGTGAGGTAAAGCCGGTCTCGGTCAGCGGCGCGCCGGATAAGGACACACCCAGCGTGCCGATCGATAGGACGCGCCGACCCTGTGCGGAGAGCATGGATTCCAGGTATTTGACGGTCGTGGTCTTGCCGTTCGTTCCGGTGACGCCCAGGAACGGGGGCGAGGGCGTCTTCAACGGATAGAGGATGTCGCAAAATCGACTGACGACTGCTGCCCAATCCCCATGGCGGGTGACATAGATGCCTTTGCCGGGCAGGCGATCGAAACAGTCGAGCACCCGGTTAGTGATCAGGATGGCGAAGGCGCCGTCCGCCAGATAGCGCTCGCAGATCTGGGCATCGGAGCGGCCGTCGTCGAAGCGCTGGAAAAAGAGAATCGAGCCGGCGTCGCAGGCGTTCGTTCGCCATTGAATATTGGTGAGCGCAGCGGCTCTCGACGGCTCGCGACGCCAGGCGAAGTCGAGTGTTCCAAGAAGAGCGGAAAGTGAGTCTGTCGTCATGGGTGATGTCCGGGCGCGTTACGGCGAAATGATACGCGCGAAGCGGCCGTCTTGCCCGAGTCTGCTTGTGATCCGGCGGGTTTGCGAGCCGCCCTGGCGAGCCGCGTTCGCGGTTCTCAAGTATCATGTCGGTTCGAGAGCCAGAACCCACAGTCAGAATACAGGGTCATTGCCCATGCTCGTCCTCCGTGGTGCCCCCGCCCTCTCCGAGTTCCGTCTACAGAAGCTGAGCGCCAGACTGCGTGAGCAGACCGGCCTGTCGCTTGACCTCTATGCCGAGCTGATTCACTTCGCCGATCTGTCCGACGCCCCGGCAGACGGTTTGGCCAAGCGCGAGCGCGATCTGCTGGAGCGCCTGCTGCGCTATGGGCCGGCCTTGCCGAGTCATCCTCCCTCCGGTCAGCTGGTGCTCGTCGTGCCGCGACCCGGGACCATCTCGCCCTGGTCCTCGAAGGCCACCGATATCGCGCGCAATTGCGGCCTCGCCGGTATCAAGCGGCTGGAGCGCGGCACGGCCTATTATCTGGACGGGCAGGGCAAGGCACTCGACGGCGCCGGGCTGGCTACCGTCGCCGCGCTTCTGCACGATCGCATGACCCAGATCGCGCTCTATGATCTGGCCGATGCCGCGCAGCTCTTCGCGCAGGCGTCGCCGCGGCCGGTGCGTCGTATCGCGCTCGGGGC
>JBGSKP010000557.1:0-4472 GCA_041741175.1 Thiocapsa sp.
GCCTTCGCCGCCGAGGTCCGCAAGCGTCGCCCCAAGGGCGCGCCCCGGTTGGCCCCCGCCGCGATCGGCGAGCTGACCGACACCCACGCCCGCTACACCGCCCCCATGCAGCAGCGCGCCGCCGAGATCCGCACCCTCGAACGCCGTCTCTCCGATCTGGTGAATCAGGCCTACCGCCTGAGCGAGGACGACATCGCGCTCATCCGGCGCACTGCGCCGCCGCGGATGCCGCTCGGATAACCAACGAACCGCCCGACACCAGGGACTCGACATCGCTCGGCAGTGTCGAGAGTGCGCTTGTGGAGGGTTGGGTTGGCGGAGTTACAAGCAAGACCTACCGACTCCGATCTCGGGTCAGCGCAGGGTCGTCACCGGAGATCGGGTCCGTAGTGGTAACGCAGTTGCGCCAGGAGGAGGGTGTTTTCCTCGACCTTGTAGACGAGACGGTGCTCGTCGTTGATGCGTCGGGATCAGTAGCCTGCCAAACCGTGCTTGAGTGGCTCGGGCTTGCCCAAACCGTCGAAGGGCGTACGCTGGATGTCACTGATTAGCCTGGTGATCCGAAGCAGCATCTTGCGATCGGTCCCTTGCCAGTACAGATAGTCTTCCCATGCTCGCTCGGAGAAGATGAGCTTCATTCCGCGAGTGCTCGCTCGGTTCCACCACCGGCCTCGAGCTCCGCAATCGACTCCAGAAGGCGGCGGGCGTTTGTAGGGTTACGCAAGAGATAAGCGGTTTCCTCGAGGGCTTCGAAGTCCTCCAATGACATCATGACCACCGAGCGAGAGTTTTTCCGGGTGACAATGATCGGCGCATGGTCGTCACAGACCCGTTCCATGGTCTCGGCCAGTCTGCGTCGGATCTCGGTATAGGTCATGCTATTCATCGGATTGCCTCTCAACACTTTACAAGCCACCGTACGACGCGATGCCGCGCCATGCAACGTCGCGGCAGCCCGCAACCCTAGCGCCGGCCGCACCGACTCAGGCATGATTGCGGGTCGCCCGGGGGCTGACGCAACTTGTTCGCGGCCTTCCCGTGGCGTGTTTGACCGGCCGAACCGGTCTTCACAGACGCTTGGTTTCGGAGCCGCACTGTAATGGCGTCTTCGATCTCAGGGTCCCCATAACTGATTTGAACCGCCTGCCGGTCGATCGACCTGCTGGAGCGGTTTAGGAGATATTCACCATGGTTGCAGGCCTCGACGAGAAGCTGGAGCCGATTTTTCAGGATGTGTTGCGCCGCAATCCCGGTGAGACCGAGTTTCATCAGGCGGTGCGCGAGGTGTTGGATACACTCGGTCCGGTCCTGGTCAAGTATCCGGAGCTGGCGGAGCAGAAGATCATCCAGCGCATCTGTGAGCCCGAGCGTCAGATCATCTTTCGAGTGCCCTGGCAGGACGACCGCGGTCAGATCCAGATCAACCGCGCCTTCCGGGTCGAGTTCAACAGTGCGCTCGGCCCCTACAAGGGCGGCATGCGGTTCCACCCCTCGGTCTATCTGGGGATCATTAAGTTCCTCGGCTTCGAGCAGATCTTCAAGAACGCGCTCACCGGCCTGCCGATCGGCGGCGGCAAGGGCGGCAGCGACTTCGACCCCAAGGGTAAGTCCGACGCCGAGATCATGCGCTTCTGCCAGAGCCTCATGACCGAACTCTACCGCCATATCGGCGAGCACACCGACGTGCCGGCGGGCGACATCGGTGTCGGCGGACGCGAGATCGGCTATCTGTTCGGGCAGTACAAGCGCATCACCAATCGCTACGAGTCGGGCGTCTTGACCGGCAAGGGTTTGACCTGGGGCGGCAGCCGTGCGCGCACCGAGGCGACAGGCTACGGTGCGATCTTCTTCCTGGAGGAGATGCTCAAGGTCCGCGGCGACTCGATCGATGGCAAGACCTGCGTGGTCTCGGGCTCGGGCAACGTCGCGATCTACGCGATCGAAAAGGCGCAGGCACTCGGTGCGAAGGTCATTGCCTGCTCGGACTCCAACGGCGTGATCGTCGATCACAACGGCATCGATCTGCCGCTCCTGAAGCAGATCAAGGAGATCGAGCGTCGCCGTCTCACGGCCTACACCCAAGAGAAGTCGAGCGCGACCTATCTGGAGAACGGTTGCATCTGGACGGTTCCCTGTCAGATCGCGCTGCCCTGCGCGACCCAGAACGAGCTGACCGCCAAGGATGCCCAGATGTTGGTCAAGAACGGGTGTGTCGCGGTCGCCGAAGGCGCCAACATGCCGACCACACCCGAGGGGATCCATGTCCTCATCGACGCCGGCATTGCCTTCGGGCCGGGCAAAGCGGCGAATGCGGGCGGCGTGGCTACCAGCGCGCTGGAGATGCAGCAGAACGCCAGCCGCGACTCCTGGAGCTTCGAGTACACCGAGCAGCGCCTTAAGGAGATCATGGTGAACATCCATCGCAACTGTTACGAAACCAGCGAGGAGTTCGACTCGAAGGGTAACTATGTCGTCGGTGCGAACATTGGCGGCTTCCTGAAGGTCGGGCACGCCATGGCGGCATTGGGGTTGATCTGAATCGCGTTCAGAACAACCCGGAATGTGACATCCAAACTCGAAGCGGCTTCCAGCCGCTTCGAGCCGGTTGCCGATCCCTTATCCGGATTCAAAGCCGACGACGGCGGTCCGTTGCGTCCGACTCCATTCAACGCCGATGAGATGACCTCGTTGACCTTGAACGGCTGAACTGCGGCGGCTCAGAGCGCCGCGATCTTCACTCGCTGCGCCTGCAGATCCCCGATCGCCTGCGACTGCTCGGCCAGTTTGGCCCGCTCCTTGTCGACGACGGCTGCCGGGGCCTTGTCGACGAAGCTCGGATTGGCGAGCTTCTGCCCGATGCGGGCGATCTCATCGTTCAGACGACCGATCTCCTTGTCGAGACGTTTGAGTTCGGCGTCCTTATCGATCAGACCGGCCATCGGGAGCAGAAGCTTCATGCTGCCGACCAGGGCCATCGCCGACTCGGGCGCCGCGGACTCGTCGTCCAACAGGGTGACTGATTCGATCCGGGCGAGAAAGTCCAGATAGGGCCGGGCGATGGCGAGCCAGGTCTTGTCCTGTTCCGAAGCGTTAACGACCAACACCGGCAGGGGCTTTCCGGGCGGGATGTTCATCTCGCCCTTGATCCGGCGCACGCCGAGGATGACCTGCTGGACCCACTCGATTTCGGCGACGGCTTCGGGGTCGTCGGCTCCCGCGTCGGCCACGGGGTAGGGTGCGAGCATGATCGTCTCGCCTTGGACTCCGGCCAGGGGTGCGACCTTCTGCCAGATCTCCTCCGTGATGAAGGGCATGATCGGATGTGCGAGTCGCAGTAGCGTCTCCAGCGTCTCGACCAGGGTGCGGCGGGTGCCGCGTTTGGCGGCATCGCTCGCGGCCGTGCCGGTGAGCACCGGCTTGGACAGCTCCAGGTACCAGTCGCAGAAGGCGTTCCAGGTGAAGTCGTAGATCGCCTGGGCGGCGAGGTCGAAGCGGTAGCCTTCGATGGCGTCGGTAACCATCGCCGTGGTGGCGTTGAGCCGGGCGCGGATCCAGCGGTCGGCGGCTGATAGCTCCAGCGCGCCGCCCGATTGATTGGGGGCCTGGCCGCAATCCTGATCCTCCGTGTTCATCAGCACGTAGCGCGAGGCGTTCCACAGCTTGTTGCAGAAGTTGCGGTAGCCCTCGATCCGACCCAGATCGAATTTGACGTCGCGCCCGGTGGTGGCGAGCGCGGCGAAGGTGAAGCGCAGGGCGTCGGTGCCGAAGCCGGGGATGCCGTCGGGATAGTCCTTGCGGGTCTGTTTGGCGATCTTCTCGGCCAGATGCGGCTGCATCATGCCCTTGGTGCGCTTCTCGACCAGGGCTTCGAGTCCGATTCCGTCGATCAGATCGATGGGGTCGAGCACGTTGCCCTTGGACTTGGACATCTTGTCGCCGTGGGCGTCGCGCACCAGGCCGTGGATGTAGACGTCCTTGAAGGGGACGTCGTCCATGAACTTCAGCCCCATCATGATCATCCGGGCGACCCAGAAGAAGATGATGTCGAAGCCGGTGACCAGTACCGAGGTCGGATAGAAGGCGTTGAGGCGATCGGTCTGCTCCGGCCAGCCGAGCGTGCTGAAGGGCCAGAGTGCGGAGCTGAACCAGGTGTCGAGCACGTCCGGGTCCTGGAGCAGGACGACCGCGGGGCCGAAGCCGTGGCGCGCGCGGACCTCGTCCTCCGAACGGCCGACATAGACGTTGCCCTCGACGTCGTACCAGGCCGGAATCCGGTGGCCCCACCAGATCTGGCGGCTGATGCACCAGTCCTGGATGTTGCGCATCCAGTCGTAATAGGTGTTCTTCCAGTTGTCCGGGACGAAGCGGATGCGCCCGTCCTCGACCGCGGCGATGGCGGGCTCCGCCAGCGGGGCGACGCGCACGTACCACTGATCGGTCAGATAGGGCTCGATGACGGCGCCCGAGCGACC
>JBGSKP010000558.1:0-10482 GCA_041741175.1 Thiocapsa sp.
GGGCGGCATGCACGAAGGGCCGCGTGCCGAGTCGCTGGAGGGTCTGATGGCGATCGGTTTCGACGGTTACGCGATCGGCGGGCTGTCGGTCGGCGAGCCGGAGGAAGACCGCCTGCGGATCCTCGACGTTCTGGCCGACAAGCTTCCCGTCGACCGGCCGCGCTACCTCATGGGCGTGGGCACGCCGGAGGATATCGTCGCCGCGGTCGGTCGCGGCATCGACATGTTCGACTGCGTCATGCCGACCCGCCATGCGCGCAACGGCTATCTCTTCACCCATCAGGGGACGGTGAAGATCCGCAACGCCGCTCACCGCACCGACCCGGGCCCGCTGGATCCCTTCTGTGATTGCTACACCTGTCGCCACTACAGTCGCGCCTACCTGCATCATCTGGACCGTTGCAAAGAGATCCTGGGTGCCCGGCTTGCGACCATTCACAATCTTTACTATTACCAAACCCTGATGCGCGGCCTGCGCGAGGCGATCGCGGCAGGGCGCTACGGGGCATTCGTCGGTGAGTTTCAGGCGCTCAGGGCGCAGCCCACTGCGGTTTGATCCGACCGGCGGCGCCGTCGGATTCTGCTCCGCAGGGCGTCCGAGCGAACCGCAAAACCCGCCGGATCGCGGCGGACGCGTTTTAGCCGACGCTGCAAGTTGCTCCACGCTATGCCATAATTCGCCGCCGAGTTTATCCAGAGGTTCTGTGTCTCCCCGGACCCCGACCTCCACCCTGACGTCGGATCGCAATCGGGCGGTCCCCAGACCATAGGTTTTCGACATATGAGCTTTTTCATCTCCGATGCACTCGCCCAAGGCGAGCCTGCCGCCGCCGGCGCCGGCGATCCCTTCCTGGCACTGCTGCCGCTGGTTCTCTTCGCGGTTGTCTTCTATTTCCTGTTGATCCGCCCGCAGGCCAAGCGCCAGAAAGAGCACCGCAAAATGGTTGAATCCCTTGCGAAGGGCGATGAGGTGGTGACCATCGGCGGCATGGCAGGACGCGTTGCCGATTTGGGCGACAACTTTGCGTTGCTTGACATCGCCGAGGGCGTGTCCGTGAAGATTCGCCGTTCCGCGGTCGAATCCGTGATGCCGAAGGGCAGTCTGAAAGATCTCTGAGGGCAAAACCTCCGCGGCCCTTAGACCCGCACCCTGCCGCGCTATCCACGGGTCGCGCGGCGCCCTGACCGGACCTTCCGGATCGGACGCTCTCTGCTCTGTCTGGTCTTGAGCGTCTGCCGGCCTATCCTCGATCCTCGAGCGCGCCCGCTGCTGCGACTGGAATTGCGATGAACCAATATCCCTTGTGGAAGAACCTCCTGATCCTGGCCGTCTTTTTCGGTGCCTTGCTCCTGGCGGTTCCCAATCTTTTCTCTCAAGATCCGTCGATCGAGATCACGGCCGCGCGCGGTTCCGAGGTCACCGAGGCCAGTGTTGCGGAGGTGCGCGCCGCCCTGGAGAACGCCGGCGCGCCGTTCAAGGACATCGAGACACGAGAGGGCGGCAAACTGCTGGTGCGGTTTGCCTCCTCCGCGGAGCAGTTGGCCGGCCAGGAAGCGATTGAGCGAATCCTGTCCGAACGCTACCGCACCGCATTGACCCTGTCGGCCGATCTGCCGGGCTGGGTGCGTTTCCTTGGGCTGAATCCCATGTCGATGGGCTTGGATCTGCGTGGCGGTATTCATGTCGTGATCGATGTCGACATGGATGCGGCGCTTGATCAGGCGCTCGAGCGCTATGTCGGCGACATCCGCACCGAGCTGCGCGATCGCAAGATCCGCTATCTGACCGTCGCCCGCGAAGGCCCGCGCATCCTGATCAAGTTCAGCGACGCGGCGGCCCGTGACGAGGCACAGCGAATCTTGGGCAACGAGTTCCGTGATCTGGATGTCCAGACACTCGACGAGGGCAGCGAATTCCAGATTGCGGCGAGTCTGCCGCCTGCTCAGCAGGAGGAAATTCGCACCTTCGCGCTCCAGCAGAACATCACCACCCTGCGCAACCGCGTGAATGCCCTCGGCGTGGCCGAACCCAGCATCGCGCGTCAGGGCGAACGCCGCATCGTCGTCCAGTTGCCGGGCGCGCAGGATCCAGGACGGCTGAAGGAGCTCTTGGGCGCCACCGCAACCCTGGAATACCGCCTGGTCGACACCGAGCACAGCGTTGCCGATGCCTTGGAAGGACGGGTCCCCGTGTCGAGTCGGCTCTATCGTGAGCGCGACGGCCAACCGATCCTGCTCAACCGTCGGGTGATCGTCACCGGCGATCAGATCACCGATGCCTCGGCCGGTTTCGACGGCCAGTCCGGCAGCCCGGCCGTCTTCGTGAACCTGGACGGGCAGGGCGCCCGGCGGATGCGCGATGTCACGACCGAAAATGTCGGAAAACCGATGGCCGTGGTTTTCATCGAAAACGTGACCACAACAGAGGTCGTCAACGGCGAGTCGGTCAAGCGCACGCGCAAGGTGGAGGAGGTTATCAGCGTTGCGACCATCCGCGAGCCCTTCGGGCGCCGTTTCCAGACAACCGGCCTGGACAGCAGCAACGAGGCCCATGACCTGGCCCTGCTGTTGCGCTCGGGTGCCCTTGCCGCACCGATCCAGATCGTCGAGGAACGCACCATCGGGCCCAGCCTCGGTCAGGACAATATCGACCAGGGGTTCATGTCGGTCATGATGGGTCTGGCTATGGTGCTCCTCTTCATGGCCCTGTACTACCGGGTCTTCGGCTTGGTCGCCAATGTCGTCCTGGTCTTCAACATCGTCATGATCGTGTCGGTCTTATCCTTGCTCCAGGCGACCCTGACCTTGCCGGGGATCGCCGGTATCGTCCTGACCGTGGGTATGGCGGTCGACGCCAATGTTCTCATTTACGAGCGCATCCGCGAGGAAATCCGGGTCGGCAACTCGCCCCAGGCAAGCATCCATGCCGGGTTCGACCGGGCGTTGTCCAGCATTGTGGATGCCAACGTGACAACCGCAGTGGCGGCCGTCGTGCTCTTCAGTTTCGGGACCGGGCCGATCAAAGGGTTCGCGGTGACGCTCCTCATCGGGATTCTGACATCGATGTTCACCGCAATCGTCGGGTCGCGGGCCATGATCAACCTGATCTACGGTGGTCGGCGAGTTAAGAAGCTGGCCATTTGAACCGCGTGCTCGGGCGGGGCTCGATACCCCGGCATGTGGCACGGCGCCGAGGCTGCCCGAGGTCTCGGTGTCGCGCGGTTCAAGTGAAAACCGATTAATGACTTCAATCGCGTTCCTCTCCGAACCTTGGGGATGGATGCCTAGCCGATCACACGCTGAAACAGTGCGTGCCGCGCCGAACGCGATTTAACCACTGACGATCACAATCCATGGCGCTCGATGTCAAGGGCGTCCGAAATCAAGGGCGATTCGATGAGAGACCTGAGTGTCATTAATGAGCTGAATATCGACTTCATGGGCAAGGGGCGCGCCGCGCTGATCTTGTCCGGGGTCGTGCTCCTGCTCTGTCTGCTGGCCATGCTGATACGTGGCTTTAATTTCGGTCTGGATTTCACCGGCGGAACCGTCTTGGAAGTCGGCTACCAAGCCCCGGCCGAGCTGAGCGACGTGCGCGCGGCGCTCGAGGCCAAGGGCTTCACCGGTGCGCGTGTCCAGCACTTCGGCACCCGCACCGATGTGTTGGTTCGGTTAGCTCCGGAGGAGGGCGAGTCGGCCAGCGCCGAGTTGAGCGAGAAGGTCTTCGCAGCTCTCTCCGAGGCGGCCGGCGGCCAGGTCGAGCTGCGTCGCGTGGAGTTCGTCGGGCCCCAGGTCGGCGAGGAGCTGCGCGAGCAGGGTGGACTGGCCGTCATCTTCGCGCTGATCGGCATCCTGATCTATGTTGCCCTGCGCTTCGAATGGCGCTTCGCGGTGGGCGCCGTCGTGGCGACTATGCACGACGCTATTTTCACTGTCGGCATCTTCGCGATCTTCCAGATCCCCTTTGATTTGACAGTGTTGGCGGCTGTTCTCGCGGTCATCGGTTACTCGCTGAACGATACCATCGTCATCTTCGACCGGATTCGAGAAAACTTCCGCCGGATGCGCAAGGGATCGGTCACCGACATCACCAACGCCTCGATCAACCAGACCCTTTCGCGTACGGTCGTCACCGGCGGAACCACCCTCCTGGTGTTGATTGCGCTCTACGTTTATGGCGGCGAGACGCTCAGCGGTTTTTCGCTGGCACTGATTATCGGCGTCTTGATTGGAACCTACTCGACGATCTATATCGCCACCGCCACGGTCATCCTGCTCGGTGTGAGCCGGGCTGATCTGATTCCGGTTCCCAAGGAGGGAGCCGAGGCCGGTCGCAGTTTGCCATAGCCAGGGCAGCACGCGCCCATGAGTCGATCGTTATCCTCAATCGTCCTGTGCGTGCTGCTCCTCGCTGGCTGTAGTGATCAGGCTGACCCGACGCTTGCCATCGAGGGGCCGACGATGGGCACCTTCTACTCGGTCAAGGTCGCCCGTCCGCCGGTCGGGATGACGATCGAGTCGCTGGAGCATCGGGTGGAGTCGGTCCTGGATCAGGTGGTCGCCGAGATCTCGACCTACGAGCCGACATCCGAACTGTCCCGGCTCAACGCCAATCCAAGCACGGATTGGCTTGCGCTCTCGCCGAACCTCCACGCGGTCATCGCCGAAGGCCAGCGCATTGCCGCATTGAGCGACGGTGCCTTCGACATCACCATCGGCCCCCTGGTCAACCTCTGGGGTTTCGGACCCGAGGCACGACAGGACGCACTGCCGACCCCGGAGCAGATTCAGGCCGCGCGGGAACGCGTCGGTTGGCGCAAGCTGGAGCTGCGCGCCTCCCCGCCGGCCATCCGCAAGGCCCGAGGCGATGTCTACATCGATCTCTCCGCGCTCGGGGAAGGCTACGGCGCGGACCGGGTCGCGGCGGACCTCGATGCGCGGGGGGTGGCCGATTACATGGTTGCGGTGGCCGGCACCATCCGCGCGAAGGGGCTCAACCCCAAGGGCCAACCCTGGGCGATCGCGATCGAGGAGCCACTGCCGGACCAACGCGCCGTGCACCGGATCGTCCCGGTCTCCGACCAAGCCATCTCGACCTCGGGCGACTATCGCAACTTCTTCGAGAAGGACGGGAAACGCTATTCGCACGAGATCGATCCCGCGACGGGTGCTCCGATCGAGCGCAAACTGGGGTCGGCGACGGTCGTGGGCGAGCGCGCGACCGTTGTCGACGGACTTGCCACTGCGTTCATGGTCCTCGGCGAGCAGCGCGCGCCGGCACTCGCCGTCTCGCAGGGGATTGCGGCCTATTTGATTGTCCGCGACGGCGATGCGTTGCGCGGCATCGCAAGCCCGGCCTTCGAGGCGTATCTCGCCCGATCGACGCCGCACGAGCGAGCAGCCGGCACATCGGAGCAGCCTCAATGACCTGCGTCACCCTTGGTTCCGTTGCTGGGCGCGGCATCCTGTCTCTATCTCGCACTGAGTCTGCCCTGGGTGACCTGGCCGCGGTTCGGGCTTTGGTTGGCGGCGGGGCTTGCGATCTACGTCGATTACTCGCTTCACCACAGCGCGCTCGCGGTGCAGCGCCCCTAGGAGCAATTCCCCATGCCGTGCGACCAGGCCGGAATCCCGATTCGCCGTTCGCGTTTCCTGGATTAGCGTTATGAAAATCGTCATCCTCGGCGCCGGCCAGGTCGGCAGCTCGGTTGCCGAAAGCCTGGTCTCGGAGGACAACGAGATCACGGTCGTCGACACCGACCTGCCGCGACTGGCACGTCTGCAGGATATCGCCTGGATCTGAGGATTGTTGTCGGCAATGCCGCCCTGCCGGCGCGGAGCTGCTGGTCGCGGTCACGCAAAGCGATCAGACCAATCTCTGTGCCTGCCGCATCGCGGCGACGCTCTTCAATACACCCACCAAGATCGCTCGGTTGCGCTCGACCGACTATGGTCGCTATCCCCAATTGTTGGATGCGAAAAACTTTGCGGTGGACTTCAGTCTCTGTCCGGTCGCGACCGAGACACAAAGCCGATTCCAGATCAAGATCATCGAGGTCAACGAAGAACGTGCCAAGACCTTGGGCGCCGGCCTCGATCACGCGCTCGTGCTCATCGGGGATGCGACCGACGAGCAATTGCTCGCGTCGGAGGGGATCGAGGACATGGACATCGTCCTCGCCCTCACCAATGACGACGAGGGCAACATCCTGTCTGCATTGCTCGCCAAGTACATGGGGGCGCGACGGGTGCTCGCCCTGATCAACCGGCGTGCCTATGCCGACCTCCTGCCCATCGGCTGCGCCGTCGTCTACCGCGACGGGACTTTTGCCACCTTCGTGACAAGCCTGCTCGCCTGCGTCGCCGTCGGCGCCTTGGTGGTCATCGCGACGCGCCGTCATCTTCGCGAGTTCAAGTCCCGCGACGGTTTCATTTTGGTCGCCGCGGCTTGGACCCTGACAGCCGCGATACACTCTCGCTCGGCGGCTTCTCGACCCGCGACGCCAGCATCGGCGCGTTCCACTCGCCGCTCATCGAAGTGGTCATCATCGTCTTCATGGTGATCGCCGCGCTCAACTTCGCGACCCACTACACCGCTTTGGCGGGCGCGCAGCCTGCGCGCCTATTGGCGCGACGCCGTGGCCAAGGGCGTGCTGGTTGTCCTGCTGGTCAGCACCCTGGGCTGCACGCTCCATCTCTTGATCGTCGGCACCTACAACGATGTCCTGACCGCGCTGCGCGACGTGAGTTTTAATCTGATCAGCATCGCGACCGACTGCGGTTTCGTCAGTGTCGACTATGCGCAATGGCCCATCTTCGTGCCCTTCTGGATGCTCTTCCTCTCCTGCGTGACCGCCAGCTCCGGCTCCACCGGCGGCGGCATCAAGATGATCCGCACCCTGATCCTGACGCGTCAGCGCTCGCGCGAGGTCAGCCGCCTGATCCATCCCACGATGGCTGCACCCGTCACGGCGGGCGGCGTTCAGATCCCGAACCAGGTGGTCTTCGCCATCCTCGGCTTCATCTTTCTCTACGCCATGAGCATCGTCGGGCTGACCGTCGGGCTGACCCTCCTGCTGATCTTCGGCGGCCTGGACTTCATCTCCGCCTTCACGGCCGTCATCGCCTGCATCAACAACGCCGGCCCGGCCACCAACTACCAGAGTCTCACGGACTACGAGATCTGGGTCCTGAGCTTCACCAACCTGCTCGGCCTGCTGCTCGGTTTCGCGCTGTTGGCCCGCCATTTCGAGGACAGCCAGGTACCGCAGCTGCTGCCGCGCCTGATGCCGGCGGGCTGGCCCGGGGGATTCGTCCTGTTGGCGCTCCTCCGACGCTTGCTCCACCTCTCGCCGCGCGCACGACGATCGATCGGCGCCGAATCCACTTCGGCAGGACTTCTGACCGAGGCCATAACGTCCAACGTTGACTTGAGGCATCCTTAGGCTAATCTTTGCCAACGCTGCATGAAGCTTAGAACACGTTTTCGAGGCATAACCAAAGTGAACTTCGGTGCCTCCAATGTGCGAGCAGAGCGTGCGCCAGGGCTTCAAATCCGGCAATTACGCACTCCGTGATTTAATGACTTGAAGCTTCGCTTGCGACAGGACTCACGCCCAGGGCCTCTTTGAGCTGTTGGAACGGAAATAGGTACCTAATGATCCCCTGAGCTGGCTGCCCAACCCCGCGATGAGCCAAAGAAAGAGAGGAGACCAGTCCCCATGGCGACGAAAGATGCCCGGGCAGGCACATCGAAATCGGGCAGTCCGACCAAGGCCGCGCCACGGTCGCGCCGGTGCGGGCTCCTGGTCCTCATCGCCACGCGCAAGGGGGCCTGGCTGTACCACGGCGATGGGAGACGCAAGACCTGGCGGGTCGATGGTCCCCACTTCCTGGGCCAGATCATCAATCATCTGGTGCTCGACCCCCGCGACGGGCGCACCTTGCTGGCGGCGGCCAAGACCGGCCACCTGGGTCCGACCATCTTTCGCTCGACCGACCTCGGGCGCACTTGGAAGGAGGCAGCGCGGCCTCCGGCTTTCGCCAAGGCGGCCTCCGGCGAGGGGCGCGCCGTCGATCACAGCTTCTGGCTTACGCCCTGCCACGCCAGCGAGCCGGACGTCTGGTATGCCGGGACCTCGCCCCAGGGGCTCTTCCGCTCCGAGGACGGCGGCGACACCTGGGATCCCTTCTCCGCCGTCAACGAGGACCCCCAATACCGTGCCTGGATGGGCACGGCGCAGGACGGCACGCCGGACGGACCCAAGTTACACTCGATCATCGTCGACCCGCGCGATCCCGCCCATCTCTACTTCGCCATGTCGGGTGGCGGCGTGCACGAGTCATTCGACGGGGGCCGAACCTTCGCGCCCATTCTGAAGGGGCTCGAGGTGGTGGAGGGCTTCGACCTGTCCGATCCGACCTTCCATGATCCCCACTGCGTGCGCCTCTGCCCGAGCAACCCGGACCGCCTCTATCAACAGAACCACTGCGGTATCTACCGGCTCGACCGCCCGGGGACCGAGTGGGTACGCATCGGTAAGCGGATGCCCAAAAAGGTCGGCGACATTGGGTTCCCGCTGGTCGTGCACCCGCGGGATGCCGACACCCTCTGGGTCTTGCCGATGGACGGGCAGACGGTCTGGCCGCGCACCAGTCCGGACGGCAGGCCCGCGGTCTATGTGACCCGCAACGGCGGCAACGGCTGGCGGCGTCTCGACAAGGGCCTTCCCGAACGTCAGGCCTGGTGGACCGTGAAGCGCCAGGCGATGAGCGCGGATGCCCTGGACCCAGTCGGACTCTATTTCGGCACCACCAGCGGTGAGCTGTGGATGAGCCGCGACGAGGGTGACGACTGGACCTGCATTGCCCGGCATCTGCCCGAGATCTACGCGGTGGAGGCGGCAGAGCCGGCGTGATGAAAGTGCTGATACCCACACCGCTCCACTCCTACACGAATGGACCCGAGGTGGAGGCGAGCGGTGCGACCTTGGCCGAGGTCGTGGCGGATCTAGAGCGCCAATTCCCCGGTCTCCGCTTCCGCATGATCGACGAGCAGGACAGGATGCGCCCCCACATCCGGTTCTTCGTCAATCGCCGAATCGTCCGCGCGCTCGGTGAGCCCCTGGGCGAGCACGACGAGGTGGCGATCGTCCAGGCCCTGAGCGGCGGCTAAGCCGCCGGACCGGACCCTGACCGGACAAAACTGGTCGGAGCCTTTGTCGTGCCCTATCCCCCCGGAATCATCCCTGCCGCCGCTCGGCCGCCCACCCGCGGCACGCCAGTGCGATGCAGCGTGGTACCGGACGTGCCCCGGTGCCGTAGGCGCTGATCGTGCGAGTGGTCAAACCCAGTGCCGCCGCGGCTTGGACCAACGACAGACCGTTGCGCGATCGCCATTGAATGAAGGCGCGGGTGTTCTCGTCCGGTGACTGTTGGGCCTGCGCGTCCAGCCACAGGGTATCCGCACCGATCTGAATATCCAGTCACGGCAAGAGCACCGCACAGCCCTCCCCGGGTACAACCGTCGCTTCGGCAAAGGCGGCGACATCGCGCATCGTCCGTGTCCTGCCCTTCCCCTTCCCGAGCGTCTATGCCATGCCGTTGCCGTGCGCCGCATGGCCGGCTCGCTACCGTCCGGGTGCGGCCCTGCCATGGTCTGCCATAATTGAGGAGAGGGGGAGCATGCGTCGGCTCGAAAGCTGTCACCTCGGCGGCGCTTCGGGCCGGGGACTGCGGCACGGGCCCGATCCCCCGATCGATCCATCGATCCAGGCGCGGCGGACGGTCGCTATGCTCCATTTCGCCTACGACGGTTCCATCAACGGAGACTGGGTCAGCCATTACGCCGTCCAATTGGCGTCTGCGCAGCACGACCGGACCCTGCGGTTGATCCACTTTCGCGGCGGACAGATCCTGCCGACGATCCTTGAGGACAAGCTGGGACGGATTCGCCGGGAATGCGAGCATCAGCGGGTGCGGCTCATCGAGGAGATCCTCCCGCCCGCCGAGCGTGATCTGGAGACTGCGATCCGGTCCGCCGTCCCCGCCGGTCCGGAGCAGTTCCTACTCTGCGGCACGCCGGCTCAAGCGCCGGGCCACGGTGCTCTGCGCGAGACGATCGCGGGGCGGCTGCTGCGCTCGGGTCACTGCAACGTCCTGGCCGTGCGGGTGGTCCATCCCGGCTTGTTGGGATCGCCGCGTCGGTTGCTGATTCCGGTGACCGAGCGCCCGGACGGCTTTCGCTCGGGCATGCCGTTCCTGAGGCTCTTCGCCCCGCAAGTGACGCGCCTGCATATCGTCTTGATCGCACGGGTCGGCCGTCGGCGGTTTCTGCGGATGTCGCATGAGGGGGCCGAACGCATTCTCGCGCCGGGCCAAGCCTACTGCGAGCGCGTCGAGCAGGAGATCGTCGAGCAGCTCGGGCTGGGGCCCGAGGTGATGGACGCCAAGGTCGTGGTTTCGGACCAGGTGGCGCGCGAG
>JBGSKP010000559.1:0-1643 GCA_041741175.1 Thiocapsa sp.
TCATGATCGTGACGGTGCTGCTGGTGCCGCTCGCGATCGGGATCGGCTACAGTCTGCGCAAGTATTCGGCGTTCAAATCCGAGTTCGTCGGTCTGGGCCAGTACCGGGCGATGCTGTCGGATTCGGCGCTGCACCACGCGATGCTCAACACGCTGTGGTGGACGTCGGGCTCGCTCGTGTTCCAGTTCGGCCTGGGCCTCGGCCTCGCGATGCTCTTGAATCGCGAGTTCAAGGGCCGCGGCCTGGTCCAGGCGGTGGTCTTCCTGCCCTGGGCGGTACCGGCGTTCCTCTCCGGGCTGACCTGGGCGTGGCTGTTCAACCCCGTGATCGGCCCCTTGCCGCACTGGCTGTTCGCCCTGGGCCTGCTCGACGAGCCGCGCAACATCCTGGCCGATCCACACCTCGCGATGTGGGGGCCGATCGTCGCCAATGTCTGGTTCGGCATCCCGTTCTTCGCGATCACGCTGCTCGCAGCACTCAAGGCGATCCCCAAGGAGCTCTACGAGTCGGCGGCGATCGACGGTGCCAACGCGTGGCAGCAGTTCACCCGCGTGACGCTGCCGTTCCTGGCTCCGATGATCGCGATGACGGTCATGCTGCGCACGATCTGGATCGCGACCTTCGCCGACATGATCTGGGTGATGACCGCGGGCGGCCCGGCCGGCTCCACCGACACGATCGCGACCTTCATCTACGTCCAGGCCTTCAGGGCGCTCGATCGCGGCTACGCGTCCGCCGTGGCGGTCCTCCTGCTGGTGCTGCTGGTGATCTACGCCTTCATGGTGATCCGCCTGCGCCGCTCGCTGCGCCTTGGCGAGGACGTGCGATGAGGCGGTCGAGCCCGCTCGCCAAGATCGGCTTCTATGCCGCGATCCTGGCCTATGTCCTGTTCGCGCTCTTGCCGATCTACTGGACGATCAAGATCTCGGTCACGCCCAAGGAGCTGCTCTACACCGAGGGCGTGCGCTTTTGGCCATCCGCCGTTTCATTCCAGTCCTACATCGACGTCCTGCGTGCCACCGACTTCCCGCAATACTTTGCGAACTCGGTGATCGTCTCGCTCTCGACCGGTGCGATCGTCACGCTGATCGCCGCTGCCGCCGGCTACGCGCTGTCGCGCTTCAAGTTCCGCGGCAAACGCTGGGTCGCGTTCTTCTTGCTGCTGACCCAGACCTTCCCGCTTTTGATGGTGATCCCGCCGATCTACCGGATCATGGCGCAGATCGGCCTGATCGACACGCTGACCGGCCTGATCATCATCTACACCGCTTTCAACATCGCGTTCGCGACCTTCCTCATGCAGTCGTTCTTCGACGGCATTCCCGACGACCTCGAGGAAGCAGCGATGATCGACGGCTGCACCCGGTTCGGCGCGCTGCGTCGGGTAATCCTGCCGCTGACCCTGCCGGGCCTGGGCGCCACGCTGGGCTTCGTCTTCACCGCCGCCTGGAGCGAGCTCTTGTTCGCGCTGATGTTGATCAACCAGGAATCGAAGAAGACGTTCGCCGTCGGCCTGCTTAGTTTCATCGGCAAGTTCGCGGTCGACTGGGGGCAGATGATGGCCGCCTCGGTCCTGGCGCTGATCCCCGCCTGCCTGTTCTTCGCGTTCCTGCAGCGCTACCTCGTCGCCGGCCTCACCGCCG
>JBGSKP010000560.1:0-5702 GCA_041741175.1 Thiocapsa sp.
GCCACGCGCAGGCGCCCGCCGGTGGCCGCCAGATCCGCATGACGAATCGCATAGCCGTCCATTGCGCTGTTGTCCCAGGCGGGGACGTCGATCCTGCTCGTGACCGGTTTGGCCAGGACGCGACCGAGTCCCTCGGCAATCGAGATGGTTTCGGTCCCGCCGACGGGCTCGACACGCGCGATCAGGCGCTCGAGCGCGTGCTCTCTGGTCAGCGTCGTGCGCCCGGGCGCGTCACAACCGCAAGGATCCATGCTCATTGTCAATGCTCCAGCAAACGCGGAATCAGCTGCGCGAAGTTGCACGGGCGCGTGCGGCTGTCCAACTGTGCCAGCAGAATGCGATCCCATGCGGTTCGGCAAGCCCCGCTGGAGCCCGGCAGGCAGAAGATGAAGGTCCCGTTGGCCAGTCCACCGAGCGCGCGTGACTGCAGGGTGGAGGTGCCGATCTCTTCGAGCGAAAAGCTCCGGAACAGCTCGCCGAAACCCTCGAGCGGCTTGTCGAGCAGGGGGGCCAAGGCCTCCGGCGTACTGTCCCGCCCGGTGACACCGGTGCCTCCGGTGCTCAGGATGACCTGAATCGCCGGGTCGGCGATCCATTCGGAGAAGGCCGCACGCATCCGGTAGATGTCGTCCGGGACGATTCGTTTGGCCATGACCCGGTGTCCGGCCGCCTCGGCGCGCTCCACCAGCAGTCGCCCCGAGGTGTCGTTGTCCTCGGCACGACTGTCCGAGACCGTCAGGACGGCGATCTGTAGTGGCAGAAAGTCTTGGTCTTTGAAGTGCTCGGGCATGGGGTTGTCCTGTGCTGAGGCGTGCCGGGGTTGTCGCTCTGTATCCGGTCGCCTTGCATTGTATTCGGTTGACCGCCGCGGTCGCGATTCCAGGCTCGACACCAGTGTCTGCGCAAGCCAGGTGTCTTCATCGTCGAAGACCGGTTCTGCACGCACCCGGATGCGAAATTCCGTTCCCGCCTCGGATGTCGATTCCAGGGTCAGAGCGCCGCCGTAGCGTCGGATCAGCCCGGTGCTCACCGAGAGGCCGAGCCCCGTGCCTTTGCCGGCACCCTTGGTCGTAAAAAAAGGTCTGAAGATCTTCTCGATCAGGTCCGCCGGAACGCCTGGTCCGGTATCTCTGACGCTGATGAGGACGCCGCCCCCTTCCCAGTCCCGCGAACCCACTTCAATCAGACCGCCATTGGCCTCGACGGCGTGAAAAGCGTTCACCAGGAGGTTGACGATGACCTGCTGCAGGTCTTGACGGCCGATACGCACGGGGCAGGTCGCCTGAAGATCAAGACAGACCTTTAGCCTGTTGCCTTGTGCCTGGTCGAGCACGAGACCGAGTGAGTCCTGGATCAAGGTCGCGATATCCTCCGGCGAGAGGAGGTCGATATCGTCCATCGGCCGGGCGATATGGAGCAGGCTGTCGATGATCTTCCGAATGCGCTCGATCTGTTGAACGATGAGATCGACCTCCATGCGCACGGACCAGACGGTCGGCCCCAGTTCATGCGTTACGAGGTTGACGTAGCCGAGCATCACCGCAAGCGGGTTGTTGATCTCGTGGGCGACACCCGCGATCAACTCGCCGACTGCGGCGAGTTTTTCATTTTGGACTAATTGCTTATGGCGTGTTTCTCGCAGCAGGGCGAGCACGGCCTCGAGGTCGTGGTCGGTCTGTCGGATCTCGATTGCGCCGCGTGGCTCGTCCATTTCGTTCGCGTCGGCCGTCGTTTCACGTGAATCGGAACCGGTCCGCGGCCGACCGTAACGCCGGCTCTCCCGATCGAGGTCGAAACGGAGCGGTTATCTCGTTCACCTCGAATCCTATAAGTGGGAAGGCGCGGGAGCAATCAGTGGGACTTCTCCGCAGAACCTTCATCCGACCATTCCTTCAACTTTCGTTCGACGGTCTTTCGAGAAACGCCCAAGGCGCGTGCCGCGACCGTTTTGTTTCCGCCCGCGACGGCAAGGGCGTTCATGATGTGCGAGCGTTGCACGGCCTCCAGCGACGAGGCGGGTGAGCCGGTTGCGGACTCCTCCGCGGTTTGCCCCGTCGATTCGCAGACATATTGCGCCACGGGGTTTCCGAGCAGCAAGGATCGCTCGATCACGTTGCGCAGCTCCCGGCAGTTGCCCGGCCAATCATAGCGGGTGAGCTGTTGCAGATCCCAGGCAGTGAGCTCGGGCGTCGGAACGCCCAGTTCAGCGGATAAGACATTGAGAAAGTATCGGGCGAGGTGCTGGATGTCGCCCTTGCGCTCGCGCAACGGCGGCAGCTTCAGATCGACCACGTTGATGCGGTAGTAGAGATCCTTGCGGAAGCGGCCGGCGAGGACCTCCGCGGCCAGATCGCGATTGGTCGCCGTGATGACGCGTGCATTGACCGGGATCTCCTGGCTGCCGCCCACCGGGCGATAACGCCGCTCCTCCAACACCCGCAGGAGTTTCGCCTGCAAGGCGAGTGGCATCTCGCCGATCTCGTCCAGGAACAAGGTCCCGCCGTCGGCGTGACTGAAGAGACCGTTGCGTGCCTGGTGCGCACCGGTGAAGGCGCCCTTGAGATGGCCGAAGAGCTCGCCTTCGATCAAATCCGCCGAGATGGCCCCGCAGTTGACCGGCACGTAGCTTCCGCGCCGTCCGCTCAGATCGTGGAGCGCCCGGGCCACCAGCTCCTTGCCCGTGCCGGTCTCGCCCTTGATCAGCACCGTCGAGGGCATGGGGGCGATGCGGTGAATGGTGCGCCAGATATCCTTCAACGAGGCGCTTTCACCGACGATGCGTTTCGCGGAGGGGCGTTGCTCGCATTCGCGGTGCAGCAGAAACTGTTCGCGGGCCGTGCGTCGACGCTCCTGCGCGCGCTTGATGACCGCGAGCAGCTGCTCGGCATGAAAGGGCTTGCGCAGAACGTCTGCGGAGGTGTCGCGCAGTGCATCGATTTCGTCGTAGACGTCCGAATAGCCGGTGATGAAGATCACGTCCAGATCGACCTGATAGCGATCCCGGAGCTCGCGGGCAAGCTCTAGCCCGCTGACCGCGCCAGGGAGGCGAATGTCCGCGATCATGAGGTCGAAGCGGGTGTTCTTTGCCAAAGCCCGTGCCTCGTCGGCATCGGCGGCGGTCTCGACGCGGGCGAACTTCGGTGCGAGTGTGCGCTCGATGAAGGTCCGCATTCCGGGCTCGTCGTCCAGAACCAAGATCGCCTCGACCGCATTCGGGGCGGCCGGGACGTCTTCGATCCCGACGGCGCTTCGATCCGCAAAAGAAATCGACATGGTGGTGTTCTCCGGTTTGTCGGTCGTGTCCGATAGACTCGGGCGATCCGCCGACTTTTTATTGTATTGAGTCGTGATCGGCGGGCTGGGTCCCGACCCGATCGAGTCGCTGTATCGACAATACGCTTGTAGTCTACGTCAACCGTCGATCTTCAATCGGATCGCCGGATTCAGGATCATGCAGCCGAGCATTCAGAAATGGTCTCGGTGGATATCACGCAATAGAAAGCTAACCCCGTCAATATTGCGTAGAAGGATATCCGCTGAGCTTATGTGGATACAAACGAAATTTATCGGATTTTGATATCGGAAATGCCGATACCTTACCCGATACAATCATTGTTTTAGCAGTTTATTAAACGCGAATAGATCGCGTATTGGGGAAATGAGGAGTCGTGTCGAGGAAGGGTTTCGGGCGGGGCTCTTCGCGGAGATGGGTGCTGAGATTCGCAGGGGGATGGGGCGGAGGCGGGGGTTTTCCCGCCTCCGCAGGCGGACTAGGCCGCGTCCAGCGCGAGTTCAGGCTCGCTCGCTTCACCGCTGTAGGCACGCCGGAAGGCCTCGACGAAGGGGCGAAAATCCTTCACGGTCCCGTAGATTGCGACGACGCCTTCGCGTCTGCGATCGTAGACGAGGTTCACGCCCTCGGTGCGCCCGGCCGGATTCGGTCTGGCCTTGCCGTCGTAATAGATCCAATGCCGGGCATGCACCGAGGCGTAGACGAGGTCTTCCTCGGCATGAATCGACCAGAGAACGACATAGTTCCAACTGCCGATGCTGAGCTTGACCTTGCCTTGGCGGTCCTGGGCATCGGGATCTTCCGGGTTGATCTGCCATTGAAAAACGGGCACGGGCCCGGTGTAAGTCGGATCGGCGTTGCCTTGGGGGCCGTCGACGATCGGCGGGTCGAAGGCATCGGGGATCTCGGAGGTCGGCGGCGACGTCGGTGGCGGTTTGCGCTCCTTGCCCTCGCCTCCGGCCAGGAGGTCTTTGAGATGCGGCGCCCCGCCGTGGCTCGGGTCGGGGATGGGATCCAGGCCGTATTCCTTCAGATCGACCTGCAGCGGATTCATCGAGGCGCCGCCGAGCAGCATGGAGTCATCGTCGTAGGGTGGCTCGGTATGGATCTCGATCGTCTCGAACCCGAGCGCCTGCAATAGGGCTCGCGTCTCGTTCTCCATGGCCGCGACCTTCTCGGCGTTGATCGAGTCCGGCGTGAATTCCACCTCGATGCCCGTTCCCTGGACCGCGATGCTTTTTACGAACCCGAGCGACACGACATCGCGTGACCGACCGGGGAAGCGAACCTGTCGCAGAAGCTCCTTCACCTCTTCGGGCTTTATCGGCGCCATCTCATTCCTCCTCTGGATTTTGCGCGAGGACGCTGTCTTTGCGCGCGGCCGATTTCCGGTCAGGCGCGAAGGCGTCGCCGCATCTCGTTTCAGGACTCGACGGAGACCTGGTCGCGTCCAATGGCTCGGCCTTGGACTCCGCAAAACACAGCAATCCGCTTGCCAAATCCATCGCGGGGTTTCATTCGTGGGCCCCGGCTCAGGTCGTTGTGCGCACCGCAGCCTGCCTTGACTCGGCCTTCCATCCGCCGGCGGCTCGCCGTGCCTCGCGCGGCCTGCGCGAATCTATCGATGCAATCCGCACTCGCGCTTCAAACCGAAGAACCGCGTCTCTTCCTCCAACATCCCCGGCAGCAACGGCGCCGTGGTGTGGACATCCCCGATGGAGACATAGCCTTGATCCTGCAGCGGATGGTCGGGGAGATCATGACGGCGCAGATAACGGTGCACGTCGAGGCTGTGCCAGTCGACGATCGGGTGGACCTTCAGGCGTCCGTCCTGAAGCCGCAGCACCGGCAGCTCGGCGCGTGAGCTGGCCTGTTGACGACGCAGCCCGGCAAACCAGGTGCCGGCATCCAGCTCGCGGAGTGCACGCTCCATCGGCTCGACCTTGTTGAGCCGGTTGTAGCGGTCGATGCCGTCCGCTCCCTGCTCCCAGAGACGCCCGAGCCGGGCCTCCTGCCAAGCGGGGGAGAGCGACGGGCGATAGACCTGGAGGTTCAGCCCGAGGCGATCCGTAAGCTCGTCGACGAGGCGATACGTCTCGGGAAAGAGATAGCCGGTGTCGACCAGAATGACCGGGATATCCGGCATCAGGCGGCTGACCAGATGCAGCATCACGGCCGATTGGGTCCCGAAGCTGGAGGAGAGGACGGGCTGCTCCGGGAGATGCTCCAAGGCCCAGCGCACGCGGTCCTCCGCGGCCATGGATTCCAACCGACGGTTGGCCGCGTGCAAAGCGGCGTGATCGCCGTGAAGGAGGGCGTCGAGATCGGGCTTACTCATGGAAGTCCTCTGCAGGATTCACGACCGGACGGACGATCCCGTCGCGGATCAAATAGTCGCCGAAGCGCTCGC
>JBGSKP010000561.1:0-8547 GCA_041741175.1 Thiocapsa sp.
GAAGGCGATCAGGTCGGCCAGGGTGACATTCTGGTGGGACTCGACGACGATCTGCTGCACGCCGAGCTGGATCGCGCGCGGGCCACGCTGGCTCAGGCCGAGCTCGACGTGCAGCGACTCGAGGATCTGGTCGGCAAGCGCGCGGCATCGGACGCAGAGCTGTCGCAAGCGCGCACAGCCGCGACGGTCGCACAAGCCGATGTCAGACTCCTTGAAACACGACTGGCCTTTACGCGAATGCTCGCACCTTTCAACGGGGTGGTGACGGAGCGCTTGGTCGATCCGGGTGATTTCGTCAGTAAGAATACCCACTTGATCAGTATCGCCGATCCCGCATCGCTCGTCGCCGAGGTCTACGCATCTGAGCTGATTCTACCTCAGCTGCGCGTCGGCGACCCGGCGCAGGTGCGGATCGATGCGCTCGGCACGGCAGTCTTTCCGGCCCGAATTCTGCGCATTCACCCGCAGTTGGAGCAAAGCAGTCGGCAAGGGATTGTCGAACTCACGCTGGAGCAACCGCCGCCGGGTGCGACGGCCGGTCAGTATGTGCGGGTTGCGCTTGAGACCGCCGCAGTCGAACGCCTGCTGATTCCGTTTCGCGCCTTGCGGCGTGACCGCGAGGGCGAATTCGTGTGGCGCTTGACCGATGAAGACCAGGTGACGCGGCGAACAGTCAGAAGCGGCCTGCAGGTGGCCGACCGCATCGAGATCCTGGACGGACTCACCCCGGGCGAGCAGATCATCACGCGCGGGTTTCTTGGCCTAAGCGAAGGCAAAACGATAAAGGTGGTCCCCGAATGAACCTCGAACGCCTCTATATGTCTGTCGATCTGGTGCGCGGCGCCTGTCATCGCGACAACCCGAGCACGTCCACCGAGTTGCGCACCTACCCGGTCCTAGTAGCGAGCGCGCAAGCGCCGGCGAAAAACCCCATGGAGGCATTCCTGCGCGCGGCCTGTCTCGCCTATGCCTGGATGCCGCAGAAGGTGCGACTCGACCAGGCCAGCCTGATGCCGGCCGTCGACGCCTTCGAAGCCGCACGTGCCGAGCACAGCGTCGAGGCGCGCCATATCGAGGCTATCGCCGCCAGCTTAAGCTCGATGGTCGGCGCCTCGACTTTGTTGCATCTTGCCAATCCGGGCGTCTTTCCGATCTGGGACGAGCAGATCGAGCGGTTTCGCCTCGAAGAGGAGCCGACGCCCTATCACATGGGGCAGGTACGGCACTATCTCGCCTTGATCGAGGACCTGCGGGATCTCTCGGCACACCCGCTGTTCCTGACCTTTCACCATGACTTCTGCACAGCCTACCAGGGACGGCTGCAACGCCTTCGCATCCCGCCCTATCCCTTGACCGAGCCGCGGGTCGTCGAGTCCGCCATCCGGGAACTTGCGGGGAACTGAGATCCGATGTGCGCCCGGACCGCACCAATGCGCCTGCCATGAATATCTCGACCTGGTCGGTTCGCCACCCGGTTGGCGTCGTCGCCTTGACCCTGTCGGTGATGGTGCTCGGCGCGGTCTCGCTGAGCCGGCTCAACATCGACCTGCTTCCATCGATCATCTATCCCGACATCCAGGTACGCGTGACCGATCCCGGTGTCCCGGCCGAGGTGATGGAGAACGAGGTGACGCGGGAGCTCGAGGAGCAACTGGCGATCACCGAGGGCATCATCGCCATCCAATCGCGCACCAGCGAGGGCCGCAGCGCCGTCGATCTGTCCTTCCGCTACGGGGGCGACATCGACGAGGCGCTGCGCGACGCCAGCTCGCGCCTGGACCGCGCCAAACGCTTTCTTCCCGACACCGATGACCCGCCGATCATCTACAAGCGCGATCCCTACCAGTTACCCGTCGCCGAATATGTGGTGAGTTCGGCCCTGCGCGATCCGGTGGAGCTGCGCACCTGGGTCGACTACATCCTTGGTCGGCCGCTGGTCACCCTACCGGGTGTGGCGGCCGTCGAAATCGGTGGCGGTCTGGAACGCGAGGTCCAGGTGATCGCCGATCAGTTCCGCCTTGCCGGCCTCGGCATCGACATCTCTGATCTGGAGACACGGCTGCGCAGCGCCAATCAGGATGTCGCGGCCGGGCGCCTGCGCATGCCCGACGGCGAGATCAGCGGACGCACCGAAGGTCGGTTTCGCAGCGTCCAGGAGATCATCGATTTGCCGCTCAAACCCGAGGCCGGCGACAACGCGATGGCCTTGATGCGCATCGGCGAGATCGCCCAGGTGATCGACGGCTCCAGCGAAGATCGGCTACGCATCCGACTCGACGATCAACCCGGCATCAAGCTGGCGATCCAGAAGCAGCCCCAATCCAACACGGTCGCGGTGGTCGACACCGTCCAGCGCGAGCTCGCACGCCTTCAGGCCGAAGGCCAACTGCCCGAAGACATTCAGATCCAGCTCGTCGACGACCAGGCACGCTATATCCGCCAGTCGCTGGAGAATGCCGTGAACGCCGCCGTCAGCGGCGCCCTGCTGGCGATGGCCGTGGTCTACGTCTTTCTCGGCAGTCTGCGACGAACTCTAATCATCGGCGCAGCCATTCCGATTGCCGTCCTGGTCACCTTCATCCTGATGGCTGCCAACGGCCTGACCTTCAACATCATGACGCTTGGAGGACTGGCGCTGGGTATCGGGATGCTGGTCGACAGCACCATCGTGATGCTCGAGGACATCTATCGCCACCAGCGTATGGGCAAGAGCGCCGTCGCGGCGGCGGATGCCGCCAGCCGCGAGGTCACCGGCGCCATCATCGCCTCCACATCCACTAACCTTGCCGCGGTGCTGCCTTTTCTCTTTATCGGCGGATTGGTGGGACTGCTCTTCCAGGAGCTGATCTTCACCATCTCGGCGGCCATCCTGGCCTCGATGGTCGTCGCCCTGACCCTGGTGCCGGCGCTCGCCGGCCGGGTGCCGGCAAGGCGCGAAGGCGCCTTGCGTCGCCTCATCGATCGCGTGATGAACGGGCTGCAGGAGGGCTACGTGTGGCTGCTCGATCACCTCATGCGCATCCGCTGGCTGGTCGTGCTGGCCTTTATCGCCGGCCTGGTGTGGACCGCGCCCTGGCTGGTAGAGGGCAAGCAGGAGTTTCTGCCCGCGCTCGACGAGGGCGATGTGCGCATCAGCCTGACTGCCGACGAGGGCATCGGCCTGGAGGAGATGGACCGCCTGACCCGTCGGATCGAGGCGCTGGTGGCCGAACAGCCCGAGGTTTCGACCATCTTTACAACCGTCGGCGGCTTCGTCTTCGGGCGCTCGTCCTTTGAAAGCGCAAACCGCGCCAGTCTGCAGGTGTTGCTGCAGCCGGCGGCGGAGCACGGCGTCGGCAGCGATGCCTGGATCGAGCGCGTCAAGGGGCTGATTCGCGACCTGGAGATCCCGGGTCTGCGCACCTCGCTCTTCACCCGCGGCATCCGCGGGATCCGCTTCAGCCAAGGCGATGACGATGTCGCGCTGCGGCTTGCCGGCGAGGATCTCGACACCCTCGCTGCGCTCGCCGATCAGGTGGCCGATCGGCTGAAAACGGTCGACGGCCTCACCAATGTGCAGCACAGCAGCGAGGACATGACCCGGGAGATCTCGATCCGGCTCGACCCGCAGCGTGCCGCGAGCTTCGGCATCACGGTGGAAGACATCGGCGCCCTGCTGCGCTTCGCGCTGGAAGGGCGTGTCGTCACCGAGCTGCTCGACGGCGATCGCTCGGTCGACCTGCTGTTGCGACTCGACCGTATCGACATCAGCTCGCCGGGCGACCTGGAATCCATCGTGCTCTTCAGCAAGACCGAGCCGCGACGGGCCTTGCGGCTCGGTGATCTGGCAACCATCGAAATCCTGCCCAAACCGGCAACCATCCTGCGCGACCGCCAGCAACGCATCGTCGAGATCACCGCCTCGGTGGGCGAAGGCTTGGGTCTACAACAGGCGATCGAGTCGGCGATGGCGGCCGCTACGGAGGTGGCGCTCCCGCGCGGCTATCGGCTCTATGAGGCCGGCGGCCTGGAGACCTTGAAAGAGGGACAGGACATGAGTCAGATCCTGCTCGCACTGGCGATCTTTCTCGTCCTGGTTGCAATGGCCGTGCAGTACGAATCGGTGCGCAATCCCGTCATTATCTTACTCTCCGTGCCCTTCGCGGTGATCGGCGTGGTGCTGGGCCTGCAATGGACGGAGCTGCCCGTCTCGATGCCGGTCTGGCTCGGACTCATCATGTTGGCCGGGATCGTCGTCAACAACGCGATCGTTCTGGTCGAGTTCATCGAGCTGCAGCGCCGGGACGGCATGGATGTCCGTTCGGCCATCCTGGAGGCGGCGCGTCTGCGTCTGCGGCCGATCCTGATGACGACGCTCACGACGGTGGTCGGGATGCTTCCGCTCGCGCTCGCCATTGGCCAAGGCTCGGAAATGCTGCAGCCCCTCGCCGTCACCATCGTTGCCGGTCTATCCTTCTCCACCCTGGTTTCGCTGGTCCTGGTGCCGCTGGTCTATAAGATGCTCGGCGCACGGAGCGGACCTGCGCTGGTTGCCCAGGTCACGCACCTTGAGGGGGAACATCACCCGCATGGATACGAATCTCACGCATCTTGAGCATGCCGATACCCGCCACGCCCTCCAGATCGCACCGCGGACCTGGTGGGTCGGCCATGTCTTGCCCGACGACGTCTTTCAGTGCCATGTCTATCTGCTGGAGCAAGGCGATCAGTCCGTGCTCTTCGATCCGGGCTCGCGCCTGACCTTCGCCGGCACCCTGCGCAAGATCGAAGAAGTCATCCCGTTCACCCACATTCGCTACTTCGTGTGTCATCACCAGGATCCCGACATCGCCGCAGCGATGCCGCTTATCGATGAGTTGACCGACCGACCGGACGCCTGCCTTGTCACGCATTGGCGGACGCAGGCGCTGCTGAAGCACTACGGGCTGAAGATGCCCTTTCATCTGGTGGAAGACCATGCCTGGCGTCTGCCGCTGACTGATCGTGAGTTGCAGTTCATCTTCACGCCCTATGCGCATTTTCCGGGCGCCATCGCGACCTTCGATCCGAGCACGGGCGTCCTCTTCTCCAGCGATCTGTTCGGCGGATTCACCGAACACCCAACCCTGATCGCCAGGGACGAGGCACATTTCGAAGCGCTGCGCCCCTTCCATGAGCACTACATGCCGAGCACGGACATCCTGGCCTTTGCCATGAATCAGATTGCCCGATACCCGGTGAAGCTGATTGCCCCCCAGCACGGCTCCATGATCCCGGAGCGGCTGGTGCCCTACATGATCGACAAGCTGCGGCATCTGGAATGCGGCATCTATCTGTTTGCACGCGAGAACACCGACATCCAGCGGCTCTCGCGGCTCAACGAGACGCTGCGCGAGATCACCCAGACCATGCTGCTCTATCGCGATTTCAGGGATATCGCCGAGCGGCTCTGCCAGGTGGTGTCCCGTAACCTGCCCGTTAAGCGCATCGACTATTACGCGCGTCTGGACGACGGCACCATCCTGACGCTCGCGCACGAGACCCGCTATTCGGGATTTGCGCTCGATGCGCCGCCCGCTGTGATCTCAATTCTGGGAAAGACGCGCGAGCAATGGCTGGCCGCTCACCAGGATGACCGCTCGATGGGGGATCACCGACTGTACAACACCTCGTTTTGCTGTCACGCCGACGGCACCGCGTGCCAGATCGTCACCTTGCCGCTGTTCTCGCCGCAGCAGGGGATCATGGAGGCGGCCGTGCTGCTGCACCTGGGCACTGCGGCGCCAGTCACGCCCGAGGAGGCGCAGGTGATCGAGCAGATGATCATGCCGCTGCAGGTTGCGCTCGAGCGCGAAGTCATCTACCGCTCGATCGAGGCCGAGCGTCACAAGGCGTATCAGCGCTCGATCCGCGATTCGCTTACCGGTCTCTTCACGCGATTCTATATGCAGGACGTGATGGAGCGTCACTGCGGGATCCACGACCGCAACGCCTTGGCGCCGGTGGTGGCGGTCATGATGGATGTCGATCACTTCAAGCGGGTTAATGACACCCATGGCCATGGCGTCGGCGATGAGGTCTTGATGAGCGTGGCGCAGATCCTGCGCGAGCGGGCCCGCGAGACCGACATCCCGGTACGTTTCGGCGGCGAGGAATTCATCGTCTTTCTAGTCGGCAGCTCGGCCGATGGCGCGAGGGCCTATGCCGAGTTTATCCGCTCGGCGATCGAGCAACATTGCTTCGCGATCGACCTGGACCTGCACCTGGAGGTGACGGTCAGCATCGGCGTAGCGGTGCGCAACCAGTTCGAGCCGCTCGACGACCTGATCCGCCGTGCCGACGAGGCCCTGTATCGGGCCAAGACGAGCGGACGGAATCGGGTCGAGCTTGGTTGAGCGGCGGCAATAGTCCGTGCAAACGCAAAGGCGCAAACGTGAGACCTTCGCAGTTCAATCACTGTGATCGCGTCACTGCGCCTGACCAGCGGGCTGGGCAGAAGTCTGGGCAGGGCTTTGACCGGATGATTGGCCCGGCCAGGGCGGCATCGGGGGAATGTCGGGTGGCTCGCGCATGGGCGGCGGCTGCATCGTCGCACCCGGCATCGGCGGGACACCCATCGGATCGCGGACATAGGCTGGGAAGTCCGGATTAGTCCAGCCCACTGCCGCCAGCTTGCCCCGGGGTGGACGCAGGCGAGAGGTATAGTCGAGCACCGCCGCCTGATTGGCCGGCGAAAAGCCGTCGATCTGCTTGACCATCTTGGGGTCAGAGTTATGCCGGTGACCCGAGCGAATGGCCTCGAACTGGCGCATCAAATAGCCATAGTGCTGCCCGGCGACCGCGGGGATGTGCTCGTCCTCGTTCCCCTCGCCGCTCGCACCATGACACTTGGCACACTGCTCCTCATAGATCTGCCGACCGAGTTCCAGCTCGGTGCCCGGACCGACCCCGTTCTGGGGGCTCATCGGAAGACTGGCGACGTAGGCCGCAACATCGGCGACGTTTTGCGGCCCACCGAGAATCCGCGGTACCGAGAAGGGATACATCAGCGGATTATCCCGATTGCGCGCACGAATGTCGGCAAGCTGCTTGATGATGACGGTCCGCAACTGACCGGCGATCTGCGGGTAGGTGCCGTCGACGGAACCCCAACCTTCGGGACGATGGCACACGGCGCAGGTCAGATAGACGCGGCGTCCATTATCCGGATCAGGCGTCAGCGCCATCACCTGATCGTATTCGATCCGGGCCGTTTCGCCCGGGTCCTGAGCCCGGGTCGGTGTCGAAACCAGGCCCCAAGCGGCGACGGACAAACACAGGAGGATTGCTCGACGGGACATCTTGACCTCCAGGCAAAAAGGTCAGGCGCACATCCTGACCGGAAGGCTCGGCGATTGAGATCTTTGCTGATGCGATCGGCACCGTCCGGGCTGACCGCCCGGACAGGGCGGAGGCAGCCAGGCCGGTTCAGAGACCCTTCAAACCACCCGTCACGTTGGCCTGGAAGATGGCCTTGTGCACGTCGCCGATGCTGAGCATCCCGACCAGCTGGCCCGCTTCGGCAACCGGGATGCGCCTGAAGTTGTGCCGCACCATTACGGTCGCAGCGCGCAGGACATGCATCTCGGGATCCACCGTCACGGGGTTGGGCGTCATCAAATCCCCGGTGTTCAACCCTAAGGTTTCGGCGTAGCGCGCCATTTCCTTGTCCAGATCGACCGAGTGCATGCCCTCCGCGATCAACTTGTCGAGCTTCGGAAACAGGGTATGCAGCAGATCGCGCTCTGCGATGATGCCGACCAGTTTGTTCTCTTCATCGACGACGGGCAGGCCGTGAAAGCGATATAAACACATCAGGGACGCGACCTCGACAATCTTGGTGGCGGGATTCACCGAGCGAACCGAACGGCTCATCACATCTTTGACTTTCATCGTTCCCATCCTCCGATTGGTTTATTGTTCACCGCGACGAACAGACCCGACTCGCGACGGCGGTCACACGATTATAGCCGTGTTGACGCCTGAAGCATCCCCGGCGTGCCAGCGCCGACCCCCTGACCGGGCGCTCCGGCCGAGGCGCTTATCCGCCATCTGTAAACAGCCGAACTCACGGCCCTTCGACACAAGATATTGTGGTTGACTGACCTACGACGGCACATATATTGTGCGCATCGTTACCGACCCGCGAGCCCAACCAGATGTCGGGGCGCTCCACATCGCCCCAACACTAACACGAGATCGCAAGATCCCAGGAGGAGCCATGTCCACCGAGAGCCCGTCGCTGGCCGAAACCACGTCTGCCGTAAACGCCGTCGTCCGCCCCGAGGAACGTGCCGGGCAGAAGATCGGCCACAACCTGGACCAGCCCCTTAGCCAGACCACAGCGGGCCAGGCCCGCACCATCGACTCGGCTCCCGACATCGCCGCCCCCACCCCGGGCAAGGTCCAGGTCATCCGGCGCAACGGCAAGGTCACCCACTTCGACGCCGACAAGATCATGGTCGCCATGACCAAGGCGTTCCTCGCCGTGGAAGGCGGCTCGGCGGCGGCCTCCAGCCGCGTCCACGA
>JBGSKP010000562.1:0-5104 GCA_041741175.1 Thiocapsa sp.
CGGCACGCCGCGTGCAGGCAGACGCCGAGCGGACCGAAACGCCGCCGGCTGACTCTACACTGCAGGTCGAGGAGCCCGAGCCGAACCTCGCCGCACTCGACGAGCAAACCCGACGCTTAATCAATGCCTCGGTCTTCTTTACCGCAGCCCTGGGAATCTGGTTTACCTGGTCGGACGTTCTGCCGGCCCTGTCGATGCTGGAGCACATCCCGCTCTGGCACTACAACGGTATCGTCGAGGGTATCGCCCAGCAGGTTCCGGTCACGGCCGCCGACTTAGGGCTGGTCGTGGTCATCGTCTTCGTCGCGGCGATCGCAGCGAAAAATCTGCCGGCCCTACTGGAGATCCTGCTACTCCAGACCGAATCGGTGTCGGCCGGCGGGCGTTATGCCATCAAAACGTTGGCGAGCTACAGCATCACCGTCGCCGCCTTTCTGCTGGCCTTCAGCACGCTCGGACTGAACTGGGGCCAGGTCCAATGGCTGGTGGCGGCGCTGGGCGTCGGCATCGGTTTTGGTCTTCAGGAAATCGTTGCCAACTTTATCAGCGGCATCATCATTCTGTTCGAGCGTCCGGTGCGTGTCGGCGATACCGTGACGATCGGAGACACCACGGGCGTCGTGACCAATATCCAGATCCGCGCCACCACCATCCGCAACTGGGACAGGCAGGAACTGCTGGTGCCGAACAAGGAGTTCATCACTGGACGTTTATTGAACTGGAGCCTGACCGACCAACAGAATCGCATCAGCATCCCGATCGGAATCGAATACGGCAGCGACACCCGCAAGGCGCTCACCATCCTGGCTCAGATTGCCGAGGAGCACGAACGGATCCTCGACGATCCAGCCCCTTTAGTCAGCTTCGAAGGGTTCGGAAACGACGCGCTGACAGTCGTCCTGCGCTGCTATCTGGGCTCGCTCGACGGGCGGATCGGTGTTGCGACCGAGCTGCATCAGAAGATCTACGAGCGTTTTACAGAGCACGGCATCGGCATGGCGTTCCCGCAACGCGACGTGCACCTGTCCCAGCGCGCGCCATTAGAGGTACGATTACAGGTCGAGACGCCCAGTCCGATAGGTCCGGACGCTCCGATCAGCGATTCCGACACCAGTTCGCCGGCGGGGGAGGCCGGCCGTTAAGCGGAACCAGGCGTACGGGACTGGATTGATGCGATAGGCTTGATGCGCTGGGACGATACCGGGACAGACGCTCGGAGACAGGCTTGCGAGGGTTTGGCCCGCCCTGAAAGCAAGCGGGCGCGGAGGGTTAGCTCAACTCGTCAAAATCAGGATCCTCAAGCAGCTCGCGCAACCGTTTGAGTTCGCGCATATGCTCGATGCGCCGCCGCACGAGTAGGTTTGCTGATTGCCCACGCGCATCGGCACCGCCCAAAGGTGGTACGCGCTCGTTGACGTCCTCAACGTAGACGCCCTCGTTATCCAACATCGACAACACCTCGGATCATGCAACAGGATTATCGCGGGGTGTTTAACAGATTATCAGCCGAATTGGAAGACAGTTTTTTCGATGATCAAAATTATGATTATCAATAGATCCCACATCGCTACCGATTGCACCTGCGGGAGGCTTTGCCGGGGTCGCCCGATTGAAGGGGTGACGATTTTCGCGTCAGAGGAGTTGCAACCGTGATCGAACAACGCATACTGATTTGGGACCTCCCCACGCGCATCTTCCATTGGTTACTGACACTGTTGGTCGCAGCCGCCTTCTTCACCGGACTGCAAGGCGGTAATTGGATGGTGTGGCACGGTCGCATCGGGCTCTTGATCCTTGCACTGCTGGCGTTTCGGATCACCTGGGGCCTGCTTGGATCCACCTATGCGCGCTTCAGCCAGTTCGTCAGGGGCCCCGGCGCGATCATCGCGTACCTGCGCGGGACCTGGCGTGGCGTCGGCCATAGCCCGCTGGCAGCCCTGTCGGTCCTGGCATTGCTAGGACTCCTGGCGTTTCAGGTGCTCAGTGGATTGGTATCCAACGACGATATCGCCTTCCGTGGACCACTCTTCGCGCTCGTCTCCAAATCGACGAGCGATTGGATGTCGGGACTGCATCGACAGACGATCTGGCTGCTCGGCGCCCTGATCGGCCTGCACATCGCTGCGGTTCTCTTCTACACCTTCGTCCGCCGGGATAATTTGATCAAACCCATGATCAGCGGCCGAAAGGATGTCCGGCGGCAGACCGCGCGATCGGCGACCGGCGGCGGCTGGCTTGCATTCATCGCGGCAGTCGCCGTCGCGGGGGCCGCGCTATGGATCGGAAACGGCGGTCTCATCCCGCCTCCGCCGCCACCCCCGCCACCGGGGACCATCCCCACCTGGTAGCGCAAACAGGGTCTATCCGATGGAACGTCAACCGCAATTGTGTTGCCGGACGGCCCTGGATCTGGTACTTAAGGGCGTTTTTCATGGCCGGCTCGTGATGTTACACGGCCGCTTGCCACCCACGAGATGATGCCTTCGGGAGTATTGAGATGGCCGAAGCGAGTACCAATGAAGTCACCACGTCGGGGTTCGAGCCCTACCACGCGGGCCCTGAAGAGGACTATATGAGCGTCGAGCAGGAGACGCATTTTCGCGAGATCCTCCTGGCCTGGAAACAGTCTCTGATGGAAGAGGTCGACCGCACCGTCCACCACATGCAGGACGAGGCGACCAATTTCCCCGACCCCAACGATCGCGCCACGCAAGAGTCCGAATTCAGCCTGGAGCTGCGTACCCGCGATCGCGAACGCAAGCTGATCAAGAAGATCGACGAGGCGCTCGGTCGGATCGGCGAACATGAGTACGGCTATTGCGAGGCGTGTGGTGTTGAGATCGGCATCCGCCGGCTGGAGGCGCGCCCTACGGCGACGCTCTGCATTGACTGCAAAACGCTCGACGAGATCCGCGAACGCCAGCGCGGGTGAGCATTCCCGCCGGATTCGGCATTCGGATCGGCGTTGATGTCGGCGACCATCGAAACCTATCGGGGACGCTTCGCGCCGTCCCCGACCGGCCCGCTTCACCTGGGCTCTCTCCTGGCGGCAGTCGCCAGCTTCGCCGACGCACGCGCACACCGTGGAACCTGGCTGGTTCGCATCGAAGACCTCGACCGGACGCGCGCGCTCCCGGGCGCTGCGTGCGACATTCTCAACACGTTGGACGCCTTCGGACTGCACTGGGACGAACCGGTCGTCTATCAGAGAGAGCGCACCGGCGCGTATGCCGACGCACTCGCGGCACTCGCCGCACTGGACCTGATCTACCCCTGCGGATGCAGCCGCACCGAGATCGCCCGAGCCGGAAAAGCCGGACCAGAGGGTCCCGTCTATCCAGGCACCTGCCGATTCGGTCTGCCCAAGGGTCGGGTGGCGCGTGCCGAACGGTTCATTGTCTGGCCGGGCAGAATTGCGTTCGAGGATCGCATTCAGGGTTCGCAGGAACAACAGGTGCGGGACTCGGTGGGCGATTTTGTCCTGCGCCGCGCCGATGGCCTTCATGCCTACCAGCTTGCGGTTGTTGTCGACGACGCCTGGCAGGGCATCACCCACATCGTCCGTGGCGCCGACCTGCTCCTCTCGACGCCTCGCCAAATCATGCTGCAACGGGCCTTAGAGTGCCCCCGAATCCGCTACGCGCATGTTCCCCTGGTGCTGGACGCGACCGGTCGCAAGCTCAGCAAGTCACTGGCGGCCGCCCCGGTCGACCCGCGCGCGCCGCTCCTTGCCCTGCACCTGGCCTGGAACCTGCTCGGACAAGACCAACCGCCCGGGGATCTTTGGGTCGACGACTTTTGGGATTGGGCGATACCGAGATGGCGCATCGACAGGGTCCCGAATCGGGGGTCGATCGATCTCGACATGGCTCGGCCAAACGGCTGATCCGGGGCAGCGACGGACATGTGACCGCGCCGCCCCGGCCCGCCCGATCCTCGGGTCTGTGAGCCCCTACTGCTGGGTGAACGCCCGCAGATAAGCGGAGAAGCGCTCGCCAACCTCGGCGTGCGCCAGTCCGAACTCGACATTCGCCTCCAGAAATCCGAGCTTACTTCCGCAATCGTAGCGTTTGCCTTCGAAGGGGTAGGCGATCACGGGCTCGTCCTTCAGCAGCGCCGCAATGGCGTCGGTCAACTGAATCTCGCCGCCGGCGCCCTCGCGGGTCTGCTCGAGCTTCTCGAAGATCTTCGGCGTCAAGAGATAACGCCCCACCACGGCAAGATTCGAGGGCGCGTCCGCCGGCGCCGGCTTTTCCACGATCGACACCACGCGCAGCTCCCCATCGGGACCCGGCTCGACCTTCACGATGCCGTACTTGTTGGTTTCCTCGCGCGGAACCTCCTGGACGCTGAGCACGCTGCAACCGAAACGGTCATAGACGTCGCCCATCTGCTCCACGACACCCTTGCCATGCGAGCGAATCAGATCATCGGCCAGAATCACCACGAAGGGCTCGTTGCCGATGACCGATTTAGCGCACAGCACGGCATGACCGAGTCCCAGCGCCTCGGATTGACGCACATAGATACAGGACACGCTCGGTGGCATCACATTTTGAACGATGCTCAAAAGCTGCGTCTTACCCGCGCTGGCCAGCTCCGACTCCAGCTCGTAAGCCTTGTCGAAATGATCCTCGATCGAGCGCTTATTGCGCCCGGTGATGAACACCAGCTGCGTGATGCCGGCGTGCTCAGCCTCCTCGGCCGCATACTGGATCAAGGGCTTGTCGACAACCGACATCATTTCCTTGGGACTGGCTTTAGTCGCGGGCAGGAATCGGGTTCCGAGTCCGGCGACCGGGAACACTGCCTTTCGAATTGTCGCCATCGAATTGCCTCCTTAAAGATCGGCTAGAGTAAACCGGCACGCCACGTGGCAACGCGTCCGGGATGACATACACCATTTTGAGATAAACAATAAATCAGTCGGTCAGCGATGCCTCAATCGCCCGCAGCGCCGCCAGGGGATCCGACGCCGCGGTGATCGGACGCCCGATCACCAGGTCATCCGCGCCGGCCGTCAACGCCTCGCGTGGCGTCATGACACGCATCTGATCATCCAAAGCGGCGCCTGCCGGCCTGACGCCGGGCGTGACCAGGCGAC
>JBGSKP010000563.1:0-1912 GCA_041741175.1 Thiocapsa sp.
GAAGGCACGCCCGGCGGCGATCGATTCGGTAAAGCTCATCAGCGCGATACCCAGCGCACCCGGCAGCAGGAGCTCGATCAAGGCTAGATCCGGCAAGGCCATCGCCTTGGGCACGACGACCGCCGCCGCCGTGAGACCGGCGACCAGGTCGAGGCGCAGGGCGCCGCCACTCGGTCTGGCACCCTCTGCCCAAGCAGCGCGATTCATCACCATTCCCCTGTCGTTGCGCCCGCCGGGAGCCCTCGGACCGGTCGATTGCGTGAGTGTTGGCGGACGGTCGAGCCATAACCCATTCGCCGTTCGGCATCTGGTTCTAACCCGGACGAGTCATGGCGTCCGGCGGTCTTCCCAATCCACCCAGTCCACGTCATGGGTCTTGAGATAGCGACTGACGGCGACACCCAGGGTCGCGAAGAAGTTCTCCTCGCCCAGCCGCGACAGGATCTCGAATCGCTTCAGCTTATCCTTCACGGGATCCTTCATCTCCGCAAAGCACAGCTCGATGCCCGCGACGTGCAAGGCTTCGTCCAGCTCGGCCAGCATGTCCGCGGCGGTGACGTCCACGCTGGTGACCGGCTCCGCCGCAACAACCACCCAGCGCACCGGCGTGGGCGAAGTGGCCACGGCGTCGAGCAGGCGGTCACGAAAAAACTCGGCATTGGCGAAAAACAGGGGCGCGTCCCAGCGAAACAGGACCAGGCCGGGGATGCGGCGCGCTTCGGGATAACGGGTCATGTCGTGATAGCCCTTGACGCCCGCAACGCGTCCCAGAATCGCGGAGTAGGGTCGCCAGCCATCCCAGAGGAATTCGATGACGGCGATCACGATGGCCAGCCCGATGCCCGGGATCGCGCCGAGCACGGCGACGCCCAGGGTGCAGACTATCGACAACCAGAACTCCCAGCGCTGGATGCGAAAGATGCGACGCAGGTCTGAGAGCTCGAACAGCCCGATGGCCGAGGCGATCACCACGGCCGCCAAAGCGCTGGTGGGCAAGCTCTGCAGCAGGTCGGGCGCCGCCACCAGCAGTAGGGCAACCGCCAGGGCGCCGACGACACCGGTCAGCTGGGTTCTCGAACCCGCAGCCTCGGCCACAGGCGTGCGTGACGAGCTGCTGCTGATCGGAAAGCCCTGGAAGAATCCGGCGGCCAGGTTGGCAACACCGAGCCCCACCATCTCCTGGTTGGGGTCGACGTAGGTCCGGGTCCGCGCCGCATACACCCGCGAAAGGACGCTGGTGTCGGCGAACGACACCAGCGCAACGGCACAGCCACCGATCAGGACGGGGACGATATCGGCGGTCGTGATCCAGGGAATGGCGAAGCCCGGCAGGCCTTGCGGGAGGGAGCCGAGGATCGCAACGTCGGCACGCGCGCCGAGGTCCAGCACGGCGACGGCGACGGTCGCCCCGATCACCGCAATCAGGATACCCGGTATCCGCTTGCTGCCCTTGAGCAGCAGGATCACCGCCAGGGTCGCTGCGCCGACAATGAACGCAGCCCAGTTGGCTCGGCCGTCAAGCAGCGCCGTGGCGGTGTCCCGCAGATCGTTCAGCGGTCCGGTGCCTTCGATCGATATGCCGAAAAGCTTGGGCAGCTGGCTGACCAAGACCGTCAGCGCAATGCCGTTCATGTAGCCGTAGCGGATCGGCTTGGACAGCAGCTCCGTAATGAAGCCCAGGCGCGCCAAACCGGCCAGGATGCACACCATCCCCGACACGACGGCCATCATGCCGGCCAGGGCAACGGCACGCATCGGATCGCCGCCCGACAACGGCAGGACGACGGCGAGGATGACCGCGGCCAGCGAGGAGTCCGGCCCCAGTACCAGAATGCGGCAGGGGCCGAACAGCGCAGAGGCCAGCAACGGCACGATGGTCGCGTAGAGGCCATAGATCCCCGGCAGGCCGGAG
>JBGSKP010000564.1:0-2294 GCA_041741175.1 Thiocapsa sp.
TGCGCTTCGCCGGTACGGCGCCGGGAGCGGGGCTTGCGGTTCTGCTCAATATCCTGCGCGGCGACATGGCGATCGCCGGACCGCGTCCACTGACACAAGCCGAGGCGCGTCAGGTCAGCGTGGATGCGGCGGTGCGCTTCACGGTGCGCCCCGGCGTCTTCTCGCCCTATCGACTCAGAAGTCGGACCGGCGTTGCCTACACCCCTGAGGCGCAGGTCGACCGCGACTATGCCTACGGACAGAGCGCAGGGAGCGATGCCGGACTGCTCGTGCGCTCGCTGATCGGGGAAGTCCTCGGCGGAGGAGAGGCGCCGACACCACCGATGCTGGAGTTCTTCGGCATCCCGATCGTCAATACCACAATGCCCGAGGCGGTCGACTGGATCGCCGCGCGGGCTGTCTCCGGGGAGCATTCGCTGCTGGCATTCGTCAATCCGGATTGTCTGAACATCGCCTATGTCGACGCGGCCTATCGCCGTATTCTGCTCGACGCCGCTCGCGTCCTGCCCGACGGGATCGGCATCCATATCGGTTGCCGGATGCTCGGGGTCGCTTTGCAGGCGAACGTCAACGGCACCGACCTGTTCCCGCAACTGTGTGAGCGCGCCGCGGCAACCGGACTCGGGCTCTTTCTGCTCGGCGCCCGACCCGGGATCGCCGAGGCGGTCGCGGCGAACATGCAGGCGCAGTTTCCGGGGCTGCGGATCGCCGGAATCCAGCATGGCTATTTCAGGCCGACGGATGAGGAGACCGTGATCGCCAAGATCAACGCCTCGGGGGCCGCGATTGTTTTGGTCGCCTTCGGCGTACCGCGCCAGGAGACCTGGCTGGCCCGACACCATGACGCCCTGATCCCGCCGATTCGCATGGGTGTCGGTGGGCTGTTTGATTTCTACTCAGGTCGCATCCCGCGCGCACCGGTGTGGATGCGCGAGATCGGCCTTGAATGGACCTGGCGGCTGATGCAGGAGCCCGGCCGGATGTGGCGTCGCTATGTCATCGGTAATCCGCTGTTTCTTTATCGTGTCTGGCGCCAGGCGCGCGGCGGTGAAAACCTATGATCAGCCTGGACGATCAGCGAAAGCGCGCATTGATGGAGGAGCGGCTGCTGCGGCGCTACGGCAAAGCCGGCCGTTCCAACCGGCTGGTCCATTTTCAGATTGCCTTTAAGCGTCTCGCCTGGGTCGGTGTGGTCCGCTCCAGCTATCTTCTGAAGCGCCTGCTGGACATCCTGCTGGCCGGTCCGCTCTTCATCCTGGCGCTACCCTTCTTCGGCCTGCTGGCGCTTGCCATCCGCCTGGAATCGCCGGGACCGGCGCTCTTTATGCAGGCCCGGGTCGGGCGCTGGGGAACGCTGTTTAAGATGTACAAATTCCGCTCGATGTACAGCGACGCTGAGGCACGTAAGGCCGAGCTGCTGGCCGCCAACGAGATGGCCGGCGGGGTGACCTTCAAAATGCAGCGCGATCCGCGCATTACCCGCATCGGGCGCTTCATCCGCAAGGCATCCATCGACGAGCTGCCGCAGTTGTGGAACGTGATCAAAGGGGATATGTCGTTGGTGGGGCCGCGCCCGGCGCTCCCGGCGGAGGTGGACACCTATTCGCTCGCCGATCGGCGGCGTTTGGAGGTCACCCCCGGCATCACCTGCATCTGGCAGGTCTCCGGGCGTTCGGATATCCCCTTCCCGCAGCAGGTGGAGCTGGACGTTCAGTACATCGAGTCGCAGTCGCTGCGGACCGACCTGAAGCTGCTGCTGAAGACCGTGCCGGCGGTGTTGTTCAGCCGCGGCGCTTACTGAAGCGCGTCCCGCAGACGAGAGGCCGTTCTCGCCTCGCCTCGCCCGGCTCGACCTCGCCAACATTAATAACCGCTCGGACAGACGCCACTGAGTGCTGTTCGGGATCATTTTGGGGAATCTGATATGGACCAGGCCGTCCTCTTTGCCGATCGTCTCGGCCCCGAGCTTCTGCCCCTGACCGACCGTACCAGCATCGGACTCCTGCCGGTCGCCGCCAAACCGATGATTGAGCACGCACTGGAGTCACTCGCCAAGGCCGGCGTGCGACAGGTCCTGGTGGTAGTCTCGCCCTTCGCCGATGAGGTGCAGCGCGTGATCGGCGACGGTGCGCGCTGGGGGCTGCGATTGACCTACACCCTGACACGCGGCGAAGAGGATCCGACAACGGTCATCGGCCGCCTCGGCAAGCGGCTTGAAGGATCCTTCATCGCCCTGCGTGGCGACATGATTCACGGGCTCGATGTCGCGGGCTGGATCGCCGGCGCCGAGGCGA
>JBGSKP010000565.1:0-4133 GCA_041741175.1 Thiocapsa sp.
CGATCTGCAGCGGCCGCCACGGCATCGGCGCGGGCGGGCATCTGCCGCCGGGCGTCGATGCGGTCTTGATCAAGCCGGTACCGATACGATTATTGTTGGATCTGATGGACACCGTCTGCCGAACGGCACCGGACGCGGTGCCCGGGATCAGGCACACTCGGGATGCGGCGTCGCGGCCGCGCTAACCGGAGCACCGAACAGATGCAGAAACTCGGATTTGTCGGCCTCGTCTTGATCTTGATCTCACCCACGTCTTGGACACTCGCCGGCGATGGACCGATCAATGGTCTGGTGGCGACCACCAGCCCGCACGGGGTCGCCGCGACGGCGGATCGTGCCGAGGCGGCCATTGCCGAGCACGGCCTCGGGGTCTTCGCCCGCATTGACCATGCGGCCGGGGCCAACAAGGCGGGTCTGGAATTGCCGCCGACCGAGCTGCTCATCTTCGGCAACCCGACGGCAGGCACGCGACTGATGCACTGCAACGCCACGGTCGCGATCGATCTGCCGCTGAAGCTGCTGATTTGGGAAGGGGCCGACGGCGTCACGCAGGTGGCCTACAACGCGCCGGCCTGGCTCGATACTCGGCACGGCCTCGGCGCCTGTGCGGCGGTCTTGGACAACATCGACACCGTGCTGGCCGAGATCGCCGCGGCGGCCGTCGAGTAGATCCCGACCGAAAGAACCTCTCCGATCGCACGGTCTGTATCCGTATTAACTAAATTCGGCAATTGGAACCGCAAAGGCGCAAAGGACGCAAAGGACGCAAAGAAAAACAACCGTTTGTTGAAATCCTTCGCGCCCTTTGTGTTCTTTGCGGTTCAACTGCTCTTTCCAGGTAAAACGATTCGAAACGGAGCCTTTTGACGGCATGACTCCAGAACCCTACCCCGTTCACGGCGCCGGTCTCGGACTGCGGCGCACCTTTCTGGGTGCGCTGGCGGAGCGGCCTCCCGCGGCGGTCGACTTCTACGAGATCGCCCCGGAAAACTGGATCGGCATGGGCGGCGTTAACTCGCGCCGCCTGCGCACACTGACCGAGCGTCATCCCTTCGTCTGTCACGGGCTCTCGCTCTCCATCGGCGCCCCGACCCCGCTCGACCTGCACTTCGTGCGGCAGATCAAGGCGTTTCTCGACGAGCACGGGATCCGCGCCTACACCGAGCATCTGAGCTACTGCTCCGACGACGGCCATCTCTACGACCTCTTGCCTATCCCCTTTACCGAGGAGGCCGTGCACCATGTCTCCGGACGCGTCCGTCAGGTGCAGGAGATCCTGGAGCGACGCATCGCCCTGGAGAACGTCTCCTACTACGGCGCGCCGGGACAGGCGATGTCCGAGATTGAGTTCATCAAGGCCGTGCTGACCGAGGCCGACTGCGACCTGCTGCTCGACGTGAACAATATCCATGTCAACGCCATCAACCACGGCTATGACCCGCGCGCCTTCCTGGCCGCCCTGCCGGGGGAGCGCATCCGCTACGGCCATATCGCCGGTCACTATGTGGAGGCCGAGGATCTGCGGGTCGACACCCACGGCGCGGACGTCATCGACCCGGTGTGGGAACTGCTGGATCTGGCCTATGCGCGCTTCGGGGTCTTCCCCACACTCCTAGAGCGTGACTTCAACATTCCGCCCTTGGATGAGCTCGTTCGCGAGGTCGATCGGATCAAACAGATCCAACAGATCCATGCGGCGCGATCGACTCGGTACGCGGCCGATGCCTGAGCAAACCGATGTCATCCAACCCGAGCTCTTCCAACGCCAGCGCGCCTTCGCCGCGCATCTGCGCGACCCCGCACGGGTCCCCGGACCGGACGATGTCGAGGATCACCGGATGGCGATCTATCGCGATCTGGTGTTCAACAACGTCTCGGCCTTGCTCGCGGGCAACTTCCCGGTGCTGCGCCGGATCTTGTCCGACGCGCGCTGGGACGACCTGATTCGGGACTTCTTCGTCCGTCATCGCGCCAAGACGCCGCTCTTCCTGGAGCTGGGACAGGAGTTTCTCGACTTTCTGCAGAGCGCACGCGCGGACGATCCACGGGATCCGCCGTTTCTCCTGGAGCTGGCGCATTACGAATGGGTCGAGCTGGCGTTGCAGATCAGCGATGCGGAGCCGGACCGCACCCGCATCGATCCGACCGGCGACCTGCTCGAGAGCCGCCCGGTACTCTCGCCGCTGGCCTGGAATCTCAGCTATCGCTTCCCAGTCCATCGCATCGGGCCGGACTGCCAACCGGATGGGCCGCCGCAGGAGCCGACGCATCTGGTGGTCTATCGCACGCCGAACGATGACGTCGCCTTTCTCGAGATCAATGCCGTGACGCAATGCCTGTTGATCCTGCTGGAAGAGGAGACGAGCCCGGCGACGGGGCGCGAGGTGCTCGGCCGCATCGCAGCGGAGCTCGGTCATCCGGATCCGGATCAGGTCATCGCCTTCGGGGCCGGATTGATGGAGGATCTGCGCACCAGGGGGATCTTGCTCGGAACGAAGCGCTGATCGACACCGCGGCCGGCATCCCCAATGCCGGCGGAGACGTCGGTCGGCATCCCCATGCCGACAGTGTCGCCGAAAGTCGCCGTGCCCTGTTCAGCCGTTCCGGTCAGGCGCCCGCGACGCTCTCGACCCTTCGCCGCTTCGCGGTTCAACCTAAAAACAGTAGTTGAACCGCAAAGGCGCAAAGGACGCAAAGGCTTTCAATGCCTTGGAGCTATGCCGCTATTGACCCAAAGGGTGAACGCCGTTCGCATTACAAATTCTTGTTTTTCTTTGCGTCCTTTGCGCCTTTGCGGTTCTAAATGCCGGATTTCGGTTCAACCATCCTCGACAATGACCCTCGCTCAGCGCCTCTCCAGCCTCGGCTTTCAGCTCACCGCCGGCTTCCTCGGCCTGGTCCTGCTCTTTGCCGGTGCGGGTCTCTATGCCGTCGGCGCCTTTCAGCGCCAGTTGGCCTACGACGCCCTGGTCGAGATCGCCGGACGGCTCGAGCTGACCGCCGAGCAAATCCACGCCCAGGGGATGAACTACAAGCAGAACGCACCGCGCGACTATCCCACCTACTACCGCGATGTCCGACTCTACTATCGGAATCTGACGACCCATGTCGCGACCTTCGATCAGGTCGTGGATGCCTTCATGAAGGGCGACTTCAGCCACGAGGTGCCGACCCCGTTGCCCTGGATGATGCCGCGCCTCGGCGCCGGCGTGACGGCCGCCATCCGGGACCTCGAGCAGACTTGGGAGATCTGGCGTGGAGCACTCTTCGCGGCGATCGGCGAGGACACCGAGGAGCCGCGTCTGGAATGGGCGGCCGAGCACGTCATTGCCGAGCATGCCGTCCTCGGCGATGCCACCGCGACGCTGACACAAGCCCTGCGCGACTGGACCACGAGCGAGTATCAGAAGGTCGTCCAAGGCGCGCTCGGCTTGGCCGTCGTCGTGGTCCTGGTGGCGGTCGCTCTACTGATCGTGCTGCATTATCGGGTCCTGGCGCCGCTGCGGCGCACCATCGCCGGCTTCCAACGCGTCGCCGACGGCGATTTCGGGCATCGCCTCCCGGTCGAGGGCAGCACCGAAATCCGGGAACTGACCGGCAGCTTCAATCGCCTGTCGGTCCGGCTCGATCTGCTGCATCAGCTCATTCGGCGTCTGCAGCAAGGCAGCGATCTCGACGAGCTGGTCGGGTTCTTGAGCGGCGAGTTTCGGGATCTGCTCGGGTTCGACTGGATCGGGGTGGTCTTCATCGACGATGCCCGAGCCAATGCGCATGTCGAAACCGGTTGGCTGGACGGCAGGCCGCAGCCGAGCGATCGACGGCTTTACCGCTTGCAGGGCACGTTCCTGGAATCCGCGCTGGCCGACGCCGCGCCCCTCCATGTCGCCGATGCCGTCGCCCGGGTGCGCGAGAATCCAGCCTACGAGTTTCTCGGTCACCTGGTCGCGCTCGGAATGCGTGACGCGATCTTCCTGCCGCTCACCGCACAGACGCAGACGCCCGTCCCGGCGGTGGTGGTGTTCGCGACCCGTCGTCCCGAGGGCTTCGATGGCGCGCGGCGACGTCTCCTGGGCAACATCGCACAGCTCTTGACCCAGGCGTTCGGACGCACCGCCCGCTTCGCCGAGCAAGGC
>JBGSKP010000566.1:0-8437 GCA_041741175.1 Thiocapsa sp.
CATCCCGCGCGCCGGCAGGGCCGTGTCGCCCAGCGCAAAGGCACGAAACACGAACTCGAAGGCACGCGAGGACACGTTCAGATCAGGTTCGAAAAAGACGCCGCTAAAGAAAGGCTTAAAAAAGCGCTCGATCATCCGCGGGGAGAACCCCGACTCGGCGAGCCGCGTCAAGGCCGTGGTTTCAGGTCGCGCATACAGTGCAGCCAGATCGCCGCTCAGAGCGCGGTGGCGCAACCCCAGCAGGCGCAGCTTATCGCCCGGGCTCCCCACGGGCGACATCAGCATCTCGGGCAATCGCGCCGGGCGGCGCCAGATATCACTGACCCGATGTGTCTTACCCTGCATGCGCACCAGCGCGCCCGGATAAAAGGGTCGCAGATCCAGCCGCGCATACTCGAAGAAGCGTTGCGCCTCCGGATACCAGGTCTGCAGGACCTGAAAGCCGCGATCCAGGAGAAATCCATCGCGTCGATCGGTGCGCACCCGACCGCCAATGGCGTCGGCTGCCTCGATCACCAGAGGATTCAAACCCTGCTCGCTCAGCGTGACGGCGCAGGCCAGACCGGAGAGACCGGCGCCGATGATGATGACGTCTGCATTCATGGTGAAACCGCGTCCGGAGTGGTTTGGATTGTGTTCATTTAGACTCATTCTCGGAGCAATCTGCGTCGACGGTCGGGACGCGGTTTAGGTCGCTTGACGATTCGATGAACAAGCACGCTCGATTTGAGCCGATTGCCGATTGCCGACAACCAACAGCTCATAGGTCCGCCCGCCCTGACCCCCGCCCTCCCATCGCCAACTTCCCACGGAGCTGCCCAGCCTGCCGGCGAATCGCACCGATGCGGTCGGCGTCCAGCCGTGCGAGATTCCGCCATTGCAGGGCGGTGCGTGGATGGTTAGCGAAACGATCCCGATGCCGGTCCAGAAAATCCCAGTAGAGTGTCGTGAAAGGACAGGCCCGATCACCGACGGCCTCCTTGGGATCATAGCGGCACCCGCGACAGTAGTTGCTCATGCGATTGATGTATTGACCGCTGGCGACATAAGGTTTGGATGCCAGGAGGCCGCCGTCGGCAAACTGGCTCATGCCGATGACGTTCGGCGCCTCCACCCATTCGACCGCATCGACGAACATCGCCAGATACCAGACATGGACCTCGCGCGGCTCGACCCCGAGCAGAAGTGCGAAGAGCCCGGTCACCATCAGGCGTTGGATATGATGGCCGTAGCCCTGTTCCAGAACCTGCCTGATCGACGCCGCGAGACAAGCGTAGTCGGTCTCGCCGGTCCAGTAAAAATCCGGGAGCGGGCGATGCGCCTCCAGGACATTCGATTCCAGATAGACCGGGCCCTCGCGCCAATAGATCCCGCGCACGTACTCGCGCCAGCCGAGAATCTGACGCACGAAGCCTTCAACCGACGCCAGCGGGGCCTGCCCTGCATCGAAGGCTGACATGGCCGCATTGATCACGTCGCGGGGATCAAGCAGCTTGAGGTTCATCGCCGCCGCAAGACGTGCGTGGTAGAGATAAGGCTCATCCGTCCACATGGCGTCCTGCCAGGGGCCGAAAGCGAGCAACCGGTGGCGAACAAAGTCGTCGAGCGCAGCGCGCGCCTGCGCCTCGGTGACCGGCCAGTCAAACCGGTCGAGCACGCCCGGCGCGGCGGGGAAACGCCGCTCGATCAGCTCGATCAGCGCACGCGTTGTCTCATCCGGTGCAAAGCCAAGCGGACGCGTCAGCATACCCGGACCCTGCCGACCGAACGGCTTGCGATTGTCCTGATCCAGGTTCCACTCGCCCCCGACCGGTTGTTGCGCATCCGGCGCGCCGCTCATCAGGATGCCGTCACGCTTGCGCAGATGGCGGTAGAAATACTCCAGGCGAAGCGCTTTGCGCCCCGCAGCCCAGTCATCGAACTCGGCCCGCGAGCAGAGAAAATGGGTATCGGCGCGGATCTCGATCGGCACCCCGGCGACCTCGGCCGCGTCGGTCAGGGACGCCAGGACCCGGTGCTCGCCCGGCTCGGTCAGGATCAGACACTCGGGGCGCAGGAGTTGGATCGCCGTGATCAGACCGGCGCCGAGCGAGGCATCGGCCTCGCGGTCCAGTGCCCGATAGTGGACGCGAATCCCCGACTCCTCCAGCCGCTCACGGAAGTGCCGCATCGCCGAGAGGAAGAGCAGAATCCGCGCCTTGTGCGAGGGGACATGCGTCGACTCCTCGATGGCCTCGCACATCCAGACGCAATCCTGCGCTGGATCCACATCACGCAAGGCCGGGCCGCGTAGATCAAGTTGATCCCCGAGCACCAGCACCAAGCGTCGGCATAATGGGTTTGCCATCAGCCTCAATCCCCGGATGCGTAGGCGATCTGCCGGCGAAACAGTGCCCGGACTGCGCCGATGTCATCGGCCTGATCGGCCGTTTTGTCCGGGCGGTAGCGCTTCACGCGTGCAAACCGCAGGGCCAGACCGCCGGGATACTGCGCGCTCTCCTGAAGCTCGTTGAAGAGAATCTCAACGACCAGCTCGGGCCGCACCTGCACCACCGGGCCATCCTGCGCGACGGCGAGCGCGCTCAGGCGCTCCGTCTGCCAGAGCAGCATGGCATCGGTCATGCCTTTGAAAGTTTTACCCAGCATCACGAAACCACCCGCCGGATCGCGTGCCCCAAGGTGCAGATTGCTCAGCCAACGGCTCCGCCGCCCGCTCCCCCACTCCGCCGCCAGCACTACCAGGTCCAGCGTCTGCGTCGGCTTCACCTTGAGCCATTGCTGGCCGCGCGCGCCAGCTTCATAGAGTGAGGCCGGATCCTTGGCCATGATCCCCTCGTGACCCGAGGCGAGCGCCCGCTCCAGAAAGGCCCGCGCTTCGGCGGCATCGCTCGGGCGAACTCGCGCAATGAGGGCACAGTCGGGAACGGCTTGGGCCAACGCCTGGAAGCGCTCGCTGGCCGGCGCGTCGATCAAGAGGTCGCCGTCGCATTGAATGCAGTCGAAGAAAAAGGCATTCAGCGGCAACTCGGCGCGCAGGCTCGCCACATCCAGCCGTCGGCCGAAACGGCGCATGCTGGTTTGAAACGGATACGGCCGGCCATCGGGACGCAGGGCCAGTACCTCGCCATCCAGTACCAGATCGGCCAGAGGCAGCGGCGCGATCAACTCCGGAATCTCGGGGACCGCCGCCGTCACGTCGTGGCCCTTACGGCTGAAGACACGGACCTCTTCACCCCGCTTGTGAACCTGAACGCGTGCGCCATCGAGTTTGTACTCAAGGTCCGGAGCACCGAGCCGTGCCAGCGCATCATCCAGATCGTCGGCCGGTTGCGCCAGCATGGGCAGAATCGGCCGAAACAGCTCCAGACCGATCGCCGTCAACCCGTCCGTGCCGAGCTCAAAGGCCGTGCGCGTCACCCGCGACGGGTCACCCGTCAGCATCAAAGCGCGCCGAACGAGGCTCGGCGCAACGCCCCCCGCCAGCGCGACCGCCTCCATTACCAAGCCCTGGACCGCGCCCTGGCGCAGCTCGCAGAGCAGCAGGCGCGCAAGGAAGGAGCGTTCATCGGCAGAGGCACGTTCGAACAGGGCTTGCAGCAGGTCGCGTCGACGACCTTGGGAGCCGCTGCCCTGAACCGCGCATACCGCATCGAGTGTGCGGTCGACGTCGAGCAGGTTTAGCGCGGCGCCAGAGACAGTCTGTAGATCGCGTAGAGGATCGATCTGAGCCGGACCGATGCCGATGCGTCCCTGCGGGATCGCGCCGGACAGATAGCTCACCACAAGCCCGGCCTCATCCGACCTCACCACCCGCAGAAGGTTGGCGATCAGCTCGATCTTGGCCCGTCGGGATGATCGGCGGCCGACCTCCGCCGAGACGCGGACCAGGGATGCCAGGGGCTTCGCAGCAGCATCCATCGCCTGTCAGCTCTTGCGCACTAAACCGCGTCGGAAGTCGGCAAACCGGCATCGCCCGGACGACGGATTCGGCGTTGGACCTGTTGGGCACACCGAGGGAGCACGCCGATTGGGCACATTGGGCACGGACTAAATCAATGGTACTGCTCGGTGGTGTATTGACCGGGCGCGTGGCGCTTGTGGCGGGCCAGACCACGTGCTTCAAGAATGACCTTGACGTCTTTGATCATGGCCGAGTTACCACAGAGCATGACGTGGCTGGTACGCGGATCGATGATCGATCCGACATGCGATTCCAACGTGCCGCTCGTGATCAAATCATTGACACGTCCGGAAAGGGATCTGGGCACCATCTCGCGGGACACTGCGGGGACAAACTGAAAGCGCTCGCTATAGCGCTCTGCAATCTGGGCAAGGGTCTCGCCATAGGTGAGATCCGATGCGTTGCGTACCCCGTGGACCAGGACAACCCGCTCGAACAAAGTCCAGGGATCCGCTGAACGCAGAATCGAGAGGTAGACGCCCAGCGCGGTGCCAGTCGCGAGCAGCCAGAGCGTCTGCGTCGGCTCGACCGTCTCCAGCGTAAAGATGCCGCCCGCCTTCTCGGACAACCACACCTCGTCACCCGGATTCAGGTCCGACAGACGCGATGTCAGTGGCCCCTCCGGGACCTCGTTGAAATAGATCTCGATCGGCCGTTCCTGCGGCGGGTTGACCAATGAGTACGGCCGACCGACCCGATCACCCTCGATATCCAGGGCGACCTTGATGTACTGCCCCGCCTTGAAATCAGCGACCGGTCCTTCGAACTGCATGCTGAAGAGCCCGTCCGTCCAGGCATGCTTGCCGGTAATCTTCGCCTTCACCCAGTCGCTCATAGCCGAACCTGCTCCTCGTTGAACATCTGATATCGTCTCGTACGTAATCTACCCACCGGGATGGTCCACTAGAGACCAAATCCACGAACGTGCCCGCGCCAGTACCAGCGCTAGGACCAGCGCCGCGCCTCCTCCCGATCACGCTCTTAAGGCACTCTAATTGGTGCCCCCCAACCATTTTCAAATTACCGCCACCACCGAACCAACTCCAGACCCACGCCAGTCGCGACAGACTTCTGCATGACACCTCTCCCGCCGTTGGCCGGCGAGGCGATATCTCGCCTTGCCGGCCAACGGCGGGATTGTATTTGAGGTTTTGTCCATTACCTCCGAGCGAGACCAGACAAGGCCACGCTCCCGGAGCCATCACCCATGCTGAAAACGACCTTACTCGCCTTAGGAATCGCCGCCATGAGCACCAACGCAAGCGCTACAACGCCATCCTGTTCGCCCCTTCTGGACGTCGAGACGCGCCGCCTGGCGGGTCAGGATGTCGTGAATCTCTGCCAGGAGTATCAGGGCAAGGTCATCCTGATCGTCAATACCGCCAGCAAATGCGGATTTACCTCGCAGTATGAAGGGCTGGAGGCCTTATACAGCAAGTATAAGGATCAGGGACTCGTTGTACTCGGCTTCCCATCCAACGATTTCGCGAATCAAGAGCCGGGTAACGAGGAAGAAATCGAGAAATTCTGTCGCCTGACCTACTCGGTCGAGTTCCCGATGTTCGAGAAAGTCAGCGTTAAGAAAGGCAGCGCATCACCCCTTTTCCAGCGCCTGGCCGAGAAGGGTGCGCCCTATCCGAAATGGAACTTCTACAAGTACCTTATCGATCGCAACGGCAATCTCGTTGATCACTATGTGAGCTTCACCAAGCCGGACGATCGCAAAATCGTGCAGGCGATCGAGAAGCTGCTCTGATCGGGCGCCCCCTCAAGCAAACGGACCGGGCGCGTGGGTCGATCGCCGGCACCATACCGCATCGTCCACCCGCCGTCTGCCGACAGATCCGTCGCGACGATGGTTCCGATTCACCGAATCGATTGGCGCACCGGCACCCGCGTGGTTAAAGTAATGTCAAGACGAGACCGGTCAAGCGGTTCATCGTGGCGAACCACATCCGGCCACGCGCGGAGATTCGGGGCGCGCAATTCTCGCGAACATTGAGCCAGCTGGACGCGAGGATCTCACCCGGCCACGGCGCGCTCGGAGTGCAGCCACAACCGATACAGGGGAGATGCAAGATGGCGACGCAAAGCACGCGCGAGGGGAGTCTCGAAGCCCCGACTCGTCACCCGCTCGACTGGCAAAGTGCTGATTTCTACGACCAGGCTTCGCTCGATAAGGAGCTGGAGCGCGTCTTCGACATCTGTCACGGCTGTCGCCGCTGCGTCAGTCTCTGCCAATCCTTCCCGACTCTGTTCGATCTGGTGGACGGATCCGAATCGATGGAGGTCGACGGTGTCGCCAAGGACGACTACTGGAAGGTGGTCGATCACTGCTATCTCTGCGATCTGTGCTACATGACCAAGTGTCCCTACGTGCCGCCGCACGAGTGGAACCTGGACTTCCCGCACCTGATGCTCCGCGCCAAGGCCGTCAAATATCGCCAAGGCAACGTGAAGATGCGCGATCGCATCCTCACCAGCACGGACACGGTCGGCTCGCTCGCCGGCATCCCGGTCGTCAACGGACTGGTCAACGCGGTCAACGCCAATTCGGTCGGACGACAAGCGCTCGAGGCCGTGCTCGGCGTCCACAAGGACGCGCGTGTTCCGCCCTACGTGAGCGACACTCTGCGCAAGAGCGAGAAGGCCCGCATCGGCCGCCCTGCCGTCGGCGAGCCGGCCGGCCCGACCACCGGCAAGGTCGCACTTTTCACCACCTGTTACGGCAACTACAACGAGCCCGGCGTGAACGCCGACCTGATCGCGGTCTTCGAGCACTCGGGCATCCCGGTGACGCTCCCCGAGAAGGAGCAATGCTGCGGGATGCCCAAGCTCGAGCTCGGCGATCTGGACGCCGTCAAGGCGGCCAAGGACGCCAACATCCCGGTGCTCAAGCGTCTGGTCGACGCGGGTTGGGACATCGTCGCGATGATCCCGTCGTGCGTGCTGATGTTTAAGCAGGAATTGCCCCTGATGTTTCCGGATGACGCGGATGTTCAGGCAGTCAAGGCGCGCATCTTCGACCCGTTCGAGTACCTGATGCTCCGTCACAAGCACGGCAAGCTCAACACGGATTTCAAGAAGCCGCTGGGCAACGTCATCTATCAGGCGTCCTGTCATCAGCGGGTCCAAAACATCGGGCAGAAGACCCGTGAGGTTCTGGCACTCGTGCCGGACACGACAGTGGAGATCATCGAGCGTTGTTCGGGCCACGACGGCACCTACGCGGTGAAGAAGGAGTATTACGCCTCCGCGATGAAGATCGTGCGCCCGGTTGCGGGCCGCGTGGAGAAGGCGGCACCGGATCACTTCGGCAGCGACTGTCCGATGGCCGGCGCCCATATCGCGCATGCCATGGGCAAGGACGGCGAGCAGCGGCATCCGTTGAGTTTGTTGCGGATGGCGTACGGCCTCTGAACCGCGTCCGGCAGGACAGTGAAGCCCGGCATATCGAGGCGATATCTGTGGGCCATGCAGTCATTGGTGGTGACGCGGTTCAGGATGGGAAAGGCATAGGATAGCGGGTGCTCGCGTTCTTCGGGGCCTTGTGGCTCGAGCGTTCGGATTCGGGCTCGCCGCGAGCGCGGCGGCATCGACATCTCAATCGGTTTGGAGACGACTATGCATTTGACACGAGACGACCTCTACAGCCTTGAGCAGTACGCCGGGATACGCAGTGACTTCCGCACCAGGGTGATGGCGCATAAGAAGAACCGACAGGTTCGGATCGGCGCGCACGCGACCCTCTATTTCGAGGATCGCCTGACCATGCACTATCAGATCCAGGAGATGCTGCGGGCTGAGCGCATCTTCGAGGCTGAGGGGATCGAGGACGAACTCAACGCCTACAACCCTCTGATTCCTGATGGGAGCAACTGGAAAGCGACCTTCATGATCGAGTACGAAGACGTCGACGAGCGGCGCGATGCCCTGAGCCGGCTGCGCGGGATCGAAGACCGCGTGTGGGTGCAGGTAACTGATTTCGATCGGGTCTACGCCATCGCCGACGAAGACATGGAGCGCGAGAACGACACCAAGACCTCGGCGGTCCACTTCCTGCGCTTCGATCTCACCTCACCCATGGTCGCGGCCATGAAACAGGGCGCCGGACTCGCGCTCGGGATCGACCACCCGCACTACAGCGATCACACCGAGATCTCACCCGATGTGCGCGCCTCGCTCACACAGGATCTCGCCGACTGAATGAATCGAACGCGACCCCGCGCCCTGCTGCTCGACATGGACGGTCTCCTGTTTCACGGAGACCGCCCCTTACCGGGCGCACGGCGACTGCTTGAGCGACTGCATGCAACCCCGCATGCATTCGTCACCAACAATCCCATTCGCACGCCCGAGGAGAACGCCGACGCGCTCGCTGCGATGGGCCTGCCGCGTCCCGACCCAGCCCGCATCATCACCTCTGCGCTTGCCACGGCTTTCACCTGGTATAGCAGACCATCACGCAATATCAAA
>JBGSKP010000567.1:0-7525 GCA_041741175.1 Thiocapsa sp.
CATCGCGTCGAGCGGGTTGGTGATGCAGATGACGAAGGCGCGCCGCAACGCCCCGGCGCACGGGGCGCCGGCCGGTCTGATATGCTGATCGTAAAAATGGGCTCACGCCCGCAATGATACAGGCAAGCTGGGCAGCCCGCATAAGCTCGCCGCGCCGAACGCTTTGGTCGGCCGGTCTCCCGTCCCCATGTTGGTGGTCCGGGGGGAGGCGAAACAGACACGACCGCGTCAGGATCTCCTGACGGACGGCACGACACCACCGGACGTAAACGGCCAGACACAAAGCCGGGGGCGCATCGAACCAGCAGAGCGCAGCATCCACCAGCGGCGCAGCATCCAGGAGTGACGAGCATGCATGAGCTTATGGGAAAAACCGTGATCATCACTGGCGCCGCCGGGAATCTGGGCCGCGCAACTGCAATCGCATTCGCACGGCAGGGCGCTCGGCTGGCCCTCGTCGACATCGATCCGCAGGCCCTCCAGTCGACTCGACAGGTCATTCCGCAGGCATGCGAATCGGCTGTCTTCGAGACCGATCTCCTGGATCCTGCTTCGGTCTCGGCAATGGTTGCCGGCGTGACGGAGCGCTTCGGTCGCACCGACATCCTTGCGAACATCGCCGGCGGCTTCGCGATGGGCCCGGCCATCCACGAGACCCCGGACGCGCAGTGGGATTTGATGATGGATCTGAACGTGCGCAGCCTTTTCAACTGCTGTCGGGCGGCCATACCCGAGCTGCTTGCGGCCGGTCGCGGTCGCATCGTGAACGTGTCCGCGCGGGCCGCCATCCACGGTGTCGGCCACATGGGGCCCTACTGCGCCGCCAAGGCCGCGGTGATCACGCTGACCGAAAGCCTCGCCGAGGAATTGAAACACCAGGGCATCAACGTCAATTGCATTCTTCCCGGCACCATCGATACACCCCAAAACCGCGCGGCGATGCCCGATGCCGACCAGGGCACCTGGGTGCCCCTGGATGCACTCGCCGACGTGATTCTCTTCCTGGCATCCGACGCCTCGCGCGGCGTAACCGGCGCGGCCATTCCGGTCTACGGAAGGAGTTGAGCGACATCGTGCACCTGCTTATCGATCACCGGAAGACCGCACCAACGGCTCGCTCCGACGCGCGGCCCGGCGGGCAAACCCGTTTCGCCCCGGGGCGACGCCTTGCCCGCGCGCTAGCCGCGGTGCTGATCCTAACGGGGGCGGGAGCCGGCGGGGCGCATGCCATCCCACTGGACGCGCCGACCGAGCAACTCCTGGTGGAAGCGGTCGAGGCCGCTTACGCGCTGGATCTCTATCACGCCCGCTGTCGCAGCGACGGCTCCAATCGTCGCACCGAGAACCTCAATAAACTGCTCGCCAGCCGCCTGCGCATGACCGTGCTCAGAGTTCAGGACGACCTGTTTCCCGAGCGCAATTATCGCCGCGTCCAGGAACGTCTCCAGATCGAGTTCCAGGAGATGCTGCGCGCTGGCGGCGGCTGTGCGGGCGTGAAGGATTCGGAGCTGCCTGCCGAGCTGCGTCTGCGCTACGACGAGAAGATGCGAGCCATCGAATCGCTGCCTTGAGACCTTGCGCGATCCGCGAGATGGCGTGATCGGCGGAGCCTGACCGCACGACCTAGTTTCCGCTCTGCGTCGTGTCGATCAAGGGCAGGTCCGCTGGCTGGCCAGACTCGGCCTCAAGCGCCGCCAACAGGAGAACCAACCCGGATGAAGCCTCTCTGAGCGTCGCCAGATCGCTCGCCGCAGGCGCGGAGCGCGAACCCGCCAGGCGCTCGACGACGACCTCGATGCGCCGCGCATGAGCATGGATTTGTTGGCGGACCGCCCGGATCTGTTCCATCCTCGCGGCGACAGCCCGCCGCAGCTCATCAGCCGCTCGCGCGCAATCGGGCGTCCCGGCTGCGGCGTGGACATCGCGCATCGCAACGGCTTCGCGCATCGCCGCGCGCCACCAGCTCACAAAGGTCGCCTTGTGGTCGGCCAGGGTGTTAAGGGACCTGGCCATCGCATCGATCTCGTCACGCGCATGCGCCGTGATGGGGATGCGCTCGCGCGGCGTCTCGGTCGTCAGGCGATCGAGAAGGCTCGCGATGGTGCGCACCGAGCGGACGATGCGTGCGGTAAACAGGAACGCGAAGATCACACCAAGCAGCGTTGCTGCGAGGACGATGATCAGGTTCCGACGGCCCTGTGCGGCCGCCTGATCGGCCATCTTGCGCGTCATGCTCGCCATGAGTCGATTGGCGTCTTCCAGGTTCTGCTGCACCAGAGGGGTGATACGCGCCGCCGCCTCACCCATGGCAAGGCTGAGTCCCGCGATGCGCCGATCCTGTTCGATCAGGGCGTGAAAATCGCGTTTGTAGGACAACAATCGCTGGCTCAGTGCCCGCCGCTCGGACTCGCCCGGTGGGGCTTGTCCTGTTTGAACCTCGGCCTGGACATCGGCCTGGATGGCGACCGGTACGGTAGCCTGTCCCTCGATCCGCGCCCCGATCCGCCCCAGAATCTCGTCGACCATCACCACGTAGACGTCCGCGCCGCGCAGCAGATAGTCCTTCTCGCGCCGCCGCAGCTGAAGCACCTCGGTTGCCAGACCCGGCCCCCACTGCGCCGCCCCGGCCAACGCCTCCAATTCGTGGGCGCTGCGACGGAAATCGCCCTGAAGTCCGCTGTCTTCGTCGAGCCCTTTGATACGCCAGGCGTCGACGATCAACTCAAAGCGCTGCAGATAATCCGTGCTCAGCGCCTGGATCTGGCCCGCCGCCTGGCTCGACTCGGCGTCGATCAGGCCAAGCGCCCGCGCCTCCTCATCCAGGGCGGCGGCCTGACGGGTGACCTCGGCAGCCGCGTCCAAACTCCTCGTGATCAGGAAATCGGCCTGCGCAGCGCGCATCGCGCTCAGTCTGCGCTCGATCCCGAACGCGTAGGATTGTCGCGCGCCATAGACGGCGTAGAGACGATCGTAGTCCGACGACAGACGTCCCAGCGCAATCTGATCATGCCCGATCACCCCGAGAAAGATCGCCATCACCAGACCGAAACCCAGCGCGATCTTCTCCCCGATACGCAACCTGCTCGCGAGTCTGCTCACCCTGGCTCCTTGATCTGAAATCAACCGATGATGACGGAGATTCACCCAACCCCATCAGCTTACAGCAACCCGGCATGCCTGCGGACCGGTGCGGAAAATCCTGTTCGGTACAATGCACGACAGACGCATAAGAGGATGACTAAGCCGGCCGATGTCCGACCCGATCCACACCAGACGCAAAGACTTCCTCACGCATTTTCATAGCCTGCGGCGAGGACACGACGCCTGCGGAGATCTCGACCTGCGCGGCTCGCTGCGTTTGGGGAAGACGACACTGCGACTGCCCCTGCCGGTACTGCCGTTGCAGATCCTCCTCGGCGACGAGGCGGGTTACCGCCTCCACCTCTACCCCGAGCTGGTCCTGAACGGCGAAGGTGATCTCGCACATCAAGGCAACTACCTGCTGTTCGACCCGCAGACCTACTTCTGCGACATCAGCGGATTCATGCGTCTGCACGTAGGTGACTCCCTGACCCTGGGTCGCGCCGATCCAACGCAACGGCTGCTGCTGCGTTATCCGCGCACGGTCGAGCCGCAGCATCTGCGCCTGAAGCTCTCGGCCAGCGCGCTCTGCATCAAGAATAGATCCTCTGGCGCGGATGCCTGCGTTGCACCCCTGACCGCCGCCGATCTGATGGAACGCATGGCACGTTGGCGCTACCGGCACATCAACCGCCTGACCCGACTGCTTGGCGGACCCGTCGCGCCCTTAGGGCGAGCCCCGGCGATGGAGGTGATCACGCAGGTGATAAACCTGATGGAGCAGGAGCCGTATCGTGCACTCAACCACCTGGGCCGACCGGGTGGACTGCTGATCCTCCCCGATCGCGTCAGACCCATCTTCGTCGGCGACCTGCGTGCGCGTGTCGACAACCTCCTCGTGATCCTCACCCAGAACGGTTTCCTGGACGCCCTTGAAGAGGGAAGCGCCATCCTGATCATTCTGGGCAACGCGGTCCATCCCGACCGTCCGGAGCAGGCTGCGGAGATGGAAAGCTCCATGCTGATGATGGATCTGATCTTTCGCCTCAAGCTGCGCTTTCCCGAGCGGGTCTTTTACCTGCGCGGACCTCAGGATAGCTTTTCCGAGGCGATCAGCCACGCCGGGCTGCCGCAAGGAGCACTCTGGGAGGACGCACTGCATCAGGCACGCGGACCCGACTATCGCGATGCGATGCGGCGATTCTACGAGCGTCTGCCCCTGGTTGCCGCCACCACGCGTTTCCTCGCTGCACATGCCGGGCTCCCGATCGATGCGCTCGGCTGGCAGTGCCTGGTCGATATCGACCTGCATCCGGACCTGGCCGATCAGATCACCCGACCACGCCCGTGCGGTTCCGACTCGAACCCAGCCTATGGTCGGCGCGAGTTGACCCGCATGCTCCGACGGATCGGCCTGGCACAGAACGCAACCTGTATCCTTGGAGCCCCTGCCACGACACCGAACGACGCACACGAAATAACCAAAGAAGATACGGTGCAGCAGTTTCGGCTTTACAGCGCCGGGACTGACTGGGTCGACACACTGACTCGCGCCCACAAGCACCTGTTGCCGCTTCGCTATCCGGCCGAACCCATCACGGCGGCCTACAACCGGCTCCGTCACACCGAGACCCAGAGACGATGACCACCGCCAGACGCCGCCCGTACGCCGCCCCGCCGCACCGCCAGACGCCGCAGGATCATCATGCCGGTGCACACCTGTGAGCGCGCAGATGGTCCCCGCCATCCACTGGTGGACGATGGGCATGAGCCTTTTCGGCGGCCTGGCCCTGTTTCTCTACGGCCTGGACCAGATGGCCGAGGCGCTCAAGGCGATCGCCGGAGAGCGGATGAAAGGCATCCTCGCCAAACTGACCGCCAACCGCTTCATGGGCGCCCTCACCGGCGCCTTCGTCACCGCCGTCATCAACTCCTCCTCGGTCACGACCGTCCTGATCGTGGGCTTCATCAGCGCCGGACTCATGACCCTGAGCCAATCCGTCGGCGTCATCATGGGCGCCAACATCGGCTCCACCGTGACCGCGCAGTTGATCGCCTTCCAGATCACCGAGGCGGCTTTGCTGATGATCGGTCTGGGTTTTCTCATGCAGCTCGCATCGAAACAGGAGGTGATCCGTCAATACGGCGGGATCCTGATGGGTCTGGGCCTGGTGTTCTTCGGCATGAGCATCATGAGCGATGCGATGGGGCCCCTGCGCACCTATCAGCCCTTTCTGGACTTCGTCGAAACCCTTGAAAACCCTGCAATCGGCATCCTGGTCGCGGCACTCTTCACCGGTCTGATCCAATCCTCGGCCGCCACGCTGGGCATCGCGATCGTCTTGGCCAGCCAGGGCCTGATCAACCTTCCGACCGGGATCGCACTGGCCCTCGGGGCCAATATCGGAACCTGCGTCACCGCCATGCTGGCGACCATCGGCAAGCCCCGCGATGCGCTTCGCGCAGCCATGGTGCACGTCATCTTCAACGTCTGCGGGGTTCTGCTCTGGATCGGCTTCATCGGACAGCTCTCAGCCTTCACGCAGTCGATCTCACCGGCTTATCCCACCCTGTCCGGAACCGCGCGGCTCGCCGCCGAGGTTCCTCGGCAGATCGCCAATGCACATACCTTCTTCAACGTCGCCAACACACTTCTGTTCATCGGCTTCAGCACGCAGTTCGCGCGCCTGGTGCAGTGGTTGGTTCCGGATAGACCACCGGGCCAACAGACCCTAGTGCTGCAGGCGAAATACCTGGACGAGGAGTTGCTCAGCACCCCGTCGCTGGCGCTCGACCGCGTGCGCATGGAGGTCCTGCATATGGGCGAATGTGTCGATAAGATGATGTCGCGCATCATGCCGGCGATCCTCAGCGGTAATCGCCAGACCCTGCGCGAGATCGAGCTGATGGACAACGATGTCGACACCCTGCACGCCCAGATCATTAACTATCTGGGCAAGATCAGCCGCCTGTCGCTCACCGAGAAGCAGACCCGGACCTTGATGCGTCTGATGGCGGCGGTCAACGATCTGGAGAATATCGGCGATGTCATCGAGACCAACCTGATCGTGCTCGGCCGCGAGCGCATCGACGAGGGAGTCTCCATCAGCCAGCCGACTCGCGAGGTCCTCATGGGCTTTCATCGGGCGGTCACCCGCTCGGTCGCCGCGGCGGTTCAAGCGGTTTCCCAAAACAATGAGTTGGCCGCCCGCACCGTCACCGCCATGAAGCAGGAGATCCAGCGTATTGCCGATTCGGCAGCCATTCACCAGGCGCAACGCCTCGTCGCCGAAGAGCCGAATCGCATCCCCGCCTACACCATCGAGATCGACATCATCGAGAAGCTCAAACGGATCTATTACTTTGCCAAACGGATGGCCAAGACGGTGGAGACGAACGAGGAGGGGAGCGCGTCTTGAAGAAAGCGGTTGCCAGGCACCACAGCGCATCGGAATCCTCGCCAAGGACCACCAGGCGCGTGAGTCGCCATGGCCGATTACTCCGACCTTCGCTGGATTCACGACCGCGATCCGGCCGACCCCGAAACACCCATTAGCGTCGTGCTCGCCTGGATCGACTGCGGTTGCGCTGCGTACGATTGGCCCATAGACACCCGTCGACTTCCCTCTCGGGGATCGCCAGATCCAACGTGCATGGCTCACCGCGTTCGGTGCGGCTTGATGCGCCGCAGGGCGTCAGGGGTGGGCGACGCCGGCTAACTCTTCGGCGGGACGTAGCCCTGCGGCAGCTCGGCGCCCACGCCGAAAAAGTACTGCTCCATCTGCTCTTCGAGAAACTTGCGTGACTTCGGATCCATCGGGCTGAGGCGGTTCTCGTTGATCAGCATCGTCTGATGACGAAGCCAGTCCTGCCATGCCTGCTTGGACACCCGGTCATGGATACGCTTGCCGAGATCGCCGGGGTAAGGCGCCCGATCGAGACCCTCGGCCTCGCGGCCGAGCTTCACACACTGCACCATATGCGTCATGACTTGTTTCCTTGTGGTTGCGGACAAGCCGCTGGATCGTTTTCCAGGATGGCTTTGACGGGTGCCGGGATCCCGACTACGGCAAGCTCCGCCCGATTGAGCCAGCGTCGCCATGGATGATCGGCGACCCCAGCCAGGACGGGGCCTGCGACCGCATCGAGCCTGATCAGCGCAATTCGGATATCCAGACGGAAGTGGCTGAAGTTGTGACGGCGTGCCGGGAGCATTTCAACCTGCTCGGGTAAAACGCCGAACCGCAGCAGACACCAGTCGCGTGGATCATCGGCCGGGCCGATCTCGGGAAGACTCCACAAACCACCCCAGATCCCGCTCTCGGGTCGACGTTCGAGCAGCATCTCGCCGGCCGGATTCACCAGCAGCAGCATCAGGGTCGCACGCTCCGGCAGCACGCGCCGGGGTCGCGACGCCGGAAGCTCGCACTGACGATTCAAGCGG
>JBGSKP010000568.1:0-7877 GCA_041741175.1 Thiocapsa sp.
GTGCTGAGCCTAGCGGCCGGCGTCTCGGCGGAGCCGCTCGGCCCACCCGAGAAAGAGGATCTCAAGCTCGGCTTCATCAAGCTCACCGACATGGCGCCGCTCGCCATCGCATACGAGAAGGGCTTCTTCGAGGACGAAGACCTCTTCGTCACGCTGGAGGCTCAGGCCAATTGGAAGGTGCTGCTGGACCGCGTCATCGACGGCCAGCTCGACGGCGCCCACATGCTGGCCGGCCAGCCCTTGGCCGCGACCATCGGCTTCGGGACCGAAGCGGCGATCGTCACCCCGCTCAGCATGGATCTCAACGGCAACGCCATCACCGTCTCGAACGCGGTGTGGGAGCAGATGAAGCCGCACGTCCCGAAGATGGCCGACGGCCGTCCCGAGCATCCGATCAAGGCCGATGCGCTCAAGCCGGTCGTCGAAAGCTTCAAGGCCGCGGGCAAGCCCTTCAAGATGGGCATGGTCTTCCCGGTCTCGACGCACAACTACGAGCTGCGCTACTGGCTCGCCGCCGGCGGGCTGCATCCCGGCTACTACGCACCTCATAAGAACAACACCGACGGGCAGATCGATGCCGATGTGCTGCTTTCGGTCACCCCGCCCCCGCAGATGCCCGCAACCATGGAGTCCGGCACTATCGACGGCTACTGCGTCGGCGAGCCCTGGAACCAGCAGGCGGTCTCTATGGGCATCGGCGTCCCCGTGATCACCGATCACGAGATCTGGGCGTACAACCCGGAGAAGGTGTTCGGTATGACCGCCGGGTTCGTCGAGGCCAATCCAAACACGGCAGTGCGGATCGTCAAGGCGATGCTCCGAGCCGCCAAGTGGCTCGACGAGAACGACAACGCCAACCGCGCCGAGGCGGTGAAGATCCTTTCGCGGCCGAACTATGTCGGCGCGGACGAGGCGGTCATCGCCGCGTCCATGACCGGCACCTTCGAGTACGAGAAGGGCGACAGCCGCGAGGTCCCGGACTTCAACGTCTTCTTCCGCCACAACGCGAGCTACCCCTACTACTCGGATGCCGTCTGGTATCTCACGCAGATGCGCCGTTGGGGTCAGATCGCCGAGCCCAAGTCCGACGACTGGTACGTGGAGACGGCCAAACAGGTCTATCGGCCCGATCTCTACCGCCGCGCGGCGGAGTCGCTGATCGCCGACGGCCTGATGGAGGCGTCCGACTTCCCGGACTTCGACACGGAGAGCGGATTCAAACCGACACAGACCGGATTCATCGACGGCATCGACTACGACGGCACCCGGCCGAACGCCTATCTGGAGCAGTTCGCGATCGGGCTGAAGGGCGACACGCAGCTGTAACGCACGGCCCCGAGCGTCCGGCGTCGGGGAAGATCCGAGCCGGGCGCGAGCCCATCGATTCCGGAGAAAACCATGTCGAACATCGACGTCACCGCAAAGACCTATGACCTGCCCTGGTTGGCGCAAGCCATGGACTGGCTCGCCGGGGACGGCGCCGAGCGCGCCGCCGGGGGCTTGATCCGTCACATGCTGTTGCCCCTGCTCGGGATCGGCCTCTTTCTGTTTCTCTGGGCCGCCGCGGCCTCTCAGATCCAGACCTCGCTCGGACAATTGCCCGGACCGACCCAGGTCTGGTCCCAATCCGTGGCGCTCTGGCAGGAGCACCGCGAGGAGACCGCCCGCGAAACGGCCTTCAACGAACGCATCGAGCAGCGCGTCGAGCGTGCCGTCGCGAGCGGCGCCTCCGCGGAGGAGATCGCCAAGATCCGCGCCCGTGGCTACACGGGCGCGCCAACCTTCGTCAGCCAGATCTGGACCAGCCTGGTGACGGTCATGGTCGGCTTCCTGCTTGCGTCCTTGATTGCCATCCCGCTCGGCATCCTCTGCGGGATGAGCGCGGCCGTCTATGCGGCAATGAACCCTTTGATCCAGATCTTCAAACCGGTCTCCCCGCTCGCCTGGCTGCCGCTGGTGACCATCATCGTCAGCGCCGTCTACGTGAGCGAGGATCCGCTCCTCTCCAAATCCTTCATCATCTCGGCGATGACGGTGACGCTGTGCTGTCTCTGGCCGACGGTGATCAACACGACCGTCGGGGTCGCCACGGTCGATCGTGACCTGATGAACGTCAGCCGCGTCCTACGTCTGTCCTGGTTCAAGCAGACGGTCAAGATCATCCTGCCCTCGGCCTTGCCGATGATCTTCACGGGTCTGCGGCTGAGTCTCGGGATCGGCTGGATGGTGCTGATCGCCGCGGAGATGCTGGCCCAGAACCCCGGGCTCGGTAAATTCGTCTGGGACGAGTTCCAGAACGGCAGCTCCAACTCGCTGGCGCGGATCATGGTCGCGGTCTTAGTGATCGGCTTCATCGGCTTCGCGCTCGACCGCGGCATGCTCATGCTCCAGCGCCGCGTCTCCTGGGACAAGACGGCGGTGCTGAGATGACGCGCCCTGTCGATAGCTCCGTCCCCATGACCGTCGCACGAGGAACCAAGCTATGTCTGCCTATCTGAGCATCGATCGGGTCGGGATCACCTTCCCGACACCGAAGGGGCCGCTCGAGGTCCTGAAGGACATCAAGCTCGACATCGCCCAGGGCGAGGTCGTCTCGCTAATCGGCCATTCGGGCTGCGGCAAATCGACCGTGCTGAACATTGTCGCCGGACTGCTCGAAGCGAGCACAGGCGGCGTGCTGCTCGAGGAGCGCGAGGTCAAGTCACCGGGACCGGACCGCGCCGTCGTCTTTCAACAGCACTCCCTGCTGCCCTGGCTGAGCGTCTACGACAACGTCCGTCTGGCCGTCGACCAGGTCTTCGGTCGCCGCAAGACGCGCAAAGAGCGGCATGAGTGGACCCTGCACAACCTGGATCTGGTGCACATGGGCCATGCGTTGGAGCGCCGACCTTCGGAGATCTCGGGCGGGATGAAACAGCGCGTCGGTATCGCCCGCGCCCTGGCCATGGAGCCCAAGGTCCTTTTGATGGACGAACCCTTCGGCGCGCTCGACTCGCTCACCCGCACACACATGCAGGACTCGCTGCTGGAGATCCAGGCGCGGCTCAACAACACCGTCATCCTGATCACGCACGACGTCGACGAGGCCGTGCTGCTCTCCGACCGCATCGTGATGATGACCAACGGACCCTCAGCGACGGTCGGGCGGATCCTGGACGTCGACCTGCTGCGCCCCCGCGACCGACTCGCGCTCGCCGAGGATCCGACCTATCACCACTACCGTGCCGAGGTGGTGAAGTTCCTCCACGAGCGCCACGCGCCCGCGGTGACGCAGTCCGCCCGGCCGGCGCGCGAGCGTCCGACGCTGCGTCTCGCGGCCAACGGTTAAGGGAGCACACACATGAGCATTATCCCCAACTGGCTCCGACGCAGCGCCCACGCCGGCGGACACGACGGACTGGAAAAGACGCGCCTGACGCTCGGCTTTATCCCGCTGACGGACTGTGCGCCCTTGGTCATCGCCAAAGAGCGCGGCTTCTTCGAGAAGTACGGCCTGGACGTGGAGCTCTCCAAGGAGACCTCCTGGGCCAATGTCCGCGACAAGGTCAGCATCGGCATCCTGGACGGCGCCCACATGCTCGCGCCCATGCCGATCGCGAGCACGCTCGGCATCGGTCCGGTCGAAAAGCCGACCGTCACGGCGCTGAGCCTGGATCTGAACGGCAACGCCATCACGGTCTCGCAGGCACTCTACGAGCGGATGCGCGAGCTGGATCCGGGCGCCATGAACCATCGGCCCTATTCCGCGGTGGCCTTGAGACAGGTGATCGAGGAGCGGCGGGCGCAAGGCGGCAAGCCGCTGACCTTCGCGGTGGTCTTCCCGGTCTCGACCCACGCCTACGAGCTGCGCTATTGGATGGGTGCGGCCGGGATCGATCCGGATACCGACGTGCGACTGCTGGTGGTTCCGCCGCCGCAGATGGTCACCCAGCTGCGCGCAGGCAACATCGACGGCTTCTGTGTCGGCGAGCCCTGGAATTCGGTCGCCGTCGCCGAGGGTCTGGGGCGTGTCCTCATCACCAACTACGAACTCTGGAACAACAATCCCGAGAAGGTCTTCGGGGTCAATCTGGAGTGGGCCGAGCAGTATCCCAATACACACCGCGCACTGCTCATGGCCCTCTTGGAAGCGGCGCGCTGGACCGATGCGCCCGAGAATCGCCCGAGCGTCGCCGAGCTGATCGCGCCGAGCCGCTACATCAATGCCCCGGTCGAGATCGTGCGTCAGTCCATGACCGGCACCTTCCGCTATGCGCTCGACGAGCCGCCGGTCGCGATGCCCGATTTCAACGTCTTCTTCCGCTTCGCGGCGACCTATCCGTGGCGTTCCCATGCGCTCTGGTTTCTGACCCAGATGGTGCGTTGGGGCCAGAGCGAGAAGCCGATCGATCTGGCCGCCGTCGCCGCCGAGGTCTATCGGCCGGACCTGTATCGGGAGGCAGCCGATGCACTGGGTCTCGCCTCGCCCGCTCTGGATCACAAGCGCGAGGGACTGCACGCCCGCGGCTGGATGCTCGAAGAGGCCACCATCCCGCTGGCGATGGGGCCGGATCGCTTCTTCGACGGATCGACCTTCGATCCCGCCGATCCGGTCGGGTACATCGCCGACTTCGATGTCCAGCGGCGTGCCTGCTCGCTGGAGGCACTGGCGGCGGCGAACGGCAGGCCAGCCGAAGCGGCGACGATCTGAGGCCCACGGCAACGCCCCGACACACGAATTCCAAACGCGGAGAACCGATCAAGATGAGCAAAGAACGCTTGGTTTTGGTGGGCAACGGCATGGCCGGGATGCGCACCATCGAGGAGCTGCTGAAGCTCGAGCCGGACCTCTACGAGATCACGGTCTTCGGCGCCGAGCCGCATCCGAACTACAACCGCATCCTCCTCTCGCCGGTGCTCTCCGGCGAGAAAACGATCGACGAGATCATCTTGAACAGCCGCGACTGGTACGCGGAGCATGGGATCACACTGCACACCGGTGACCCGGTCGAGCACATCGACCGGCGCAAGCGGCTGGTGCGCAGCCGCTCCGGTCTGGAGGTGCCTTACGACCGGCTGATCCTGGCCACCGGATCCAACCCCTTCATCATCCCGGTACCGGGGGCGCATCTGCCGGGCGTCCTGGGCTACCGCGATATCGCGGATGTCGAGGCGATGATCGAGACCGCACGCGGCTTCAAGCGCGCCATCGTCATCGGCGGCGGACTGCTCGGGCTCGAGGCTGCCTATGGGTTGCAGCAGCAGGGTATGGAGGTGACCGTCGTCCACCTGCTCGACACCCTGATGGAGCGACAGCTCGATAAGCCCGCCGCGGCGCTCCTCAAGGCGTCGTTGGAGCAACGCGGGCTGACTTTTCTCATGGAGGCCCAAACCGCGGCGATCCAAGGGCGCGACCGGGTCGAGTCGGTCCGCTTCGCCGACGGCAGCGAGATTGAAACTGATCTAGTCGTCATGGCAGTCGGCATCCGCCCGAACATGGCGCTCGCCCAAAGCGCCGGGATCCATTGCGAGCGCGGGATCGTGGTCGACGACACCATGCTGACCTACGACGCCCGCATCTACGCGATCGGCGAGTGTGTGCAGCACCGGGGGCACTGCTACGGGCTGGTCGCGCCGCTCTTCGAGCAGGCCAAGGTCTGCGCCAATCATCTCGCCAAGCTCGGCTATGGCCGCTACCAGGGCTCCGTCACCTCGACCAAGCTCAAGGTCACCGGCATCGATCTCTTCTCCGCCGGTCAGTATCAGGGCGGGGACGGCTGCGAGGAGATCCTCTTCCAGGATCCGGGCGCCGGTATCTACAAGAAGCTGGTGATCCGTCAGAACCGGCTCGCCGGCGCCGTGCTCTACGGGGACACCATCGACGGGGCCTGGTTCTTCCAGCTGATGCGCGAAGGGACCGACATCTCCGGGATACGCGAGGATCTGCTGTTCGGGCAGGCCCATCTCGGGGACTCCGGCCACGGCGGTCAAACCCAGGCCTCGCTCATGACCGACGCGATGCAGGTCTGCGACTGCAACGGCGTCTGCAAGGGCGAGATCGTCAAGGCGATCACGAGCAATGGTCTCTTTACGCTCGAAGACGTCAAGCTGCACACCAAGGCGGCGGCCTCATGCGGGTCCTGCACCGGTCTGGTGGAGCAGATCCTGGCGAGCACGCTCGGGAGCGACTACTCCACCCCCGAGGCCAAACCCATCTGCACATGCACCGACTACAGCCACGATCAGGTCCGCGCGGCCATCCGCGAGCAACACCTCACGAGCCTGAGCGACTGCTTCGAGAAGCTCGACTGGCGCCGGCCCGACGGCTGCCACGTCTGCCGGCCCGCGCTCAACTACTACCTCATCTCCACCTGGCCGACGGAGGCGATCGACGACAGCCAGTCGCGCTTCGTCAACGAGCGTGTCCACGCCAACATCCAGAAGGACGGGACCTATTCGGTCATCCCGCGCATCTTCGGCGGCGAGACCTCGCCGGCCCAACTGCGCGCCATCGCCGAGGCGGCCGAAAAGTATGCCGTGCGCTCGGTCAAGATCACGGGCGGCCAACGGATCGATCTGCTGGGTCTGACCAAAGAGCAGTTGCCGCACATCTGGAAAGACCTGACCGACGCCGGTTTCGTCTCGGGCCACGCCTACGGCAAATCGATGCGCACGGTCAAAACCTGTGTGGGATCCCAATGGTGCCGTTTCGGCGTGCAGGACTCGACCAAGATGGGCATCGAGCTCGAGGAGCTGACCTGGGGCTCCTGGACCCCGCACAAGTTCAAGCTCGCCGTCTCGGGCTGCCCGCGCAACTGTGCGGAGGCGACCATCAAGGACTTCGGCGTCGTCGCGATCGAATCCGGCTGGGAGCTGCACATCGGCGGCAACGGCGGGGTAAAGGTCCGCGCGACCGATGTTCTCTGCCGGGTCACCACACCCGAGCAGGTCAAGGAATACTGCGGCGCCTTCATGCAGCTCTATCGGGAGGAGGCACGCTATCTGGAGCGCACCGCGCCCTGGGTCGAGCGGGTCGGCTTGGCCTACATCAAAAAACGCATCGTCGAGGACGAGATCGGCCGCCGCGCCTTCTACAAACGCTTCCTGGAGTCCCAAAAGCAGGCCCAAGTCGATCCCTGGAAGGAACGCGCGGCCGGCGCGGAAGCGCATGAGTTCACGGCGTTGAAGCAGGTGAATGGGTGAGAGAGAAGGATGACAGCTGATAGCTGATCCTAGAAAGAGCAGTTGAACCGCAAAGGCGCAAAGGCGCAAAGGACGCAAAGGCCGTCAATACCTTGCGTCAATGACGCTATTCACCCAAAGGATGAACATCCTCCCAATTGAAAATTCTTATTTTCCTTTGCGTTCTTTGCGCCTTTGCGTTTCTAAATGCCGGATTAAGGCTGAGGGCTGATAGCTGGAGGCTGGAGGCACGACGCCCCAAACACCGCAACAACACGAGGCTTAGGCAATGACCGCAGTCGTCGACATAACTTGGCTTGAAGTGGGCACACTCGATGAGATCCCGCGCCAGGGTGCACGTGTGCTCAAACGCGAAGGGGGTGATATCGCCGTCTTCAGGACCGCGGCGGACGAGGTATTCGCCTTGCTCAATCGCTGTCCGCATCGCGGGGGGCCCTTATCGGAGGGGATCCTCTATGGGCGGACCATCGTCTGTCCCCTGCACAACTGGTGTCTCGATCTGGCGAGCGGCGAAGCGAAGGGGCCGGACGAGGGCTGTGCGCCCGCCTATGCGACACGGGTCGAAGCGGGGCGGGTCTTCGTCTGCACGGAAGCCGCTTAGGACCAACTCAAAACAACCGAAACATGTAGGCTGGGGTGAGCTTGCGAACCCCAGCATCCTCGGCGCAGGCGTCAAGCTGGGGTTCGCAAGCTCA
>JBGSKP010000569.1:0-16955 GCA_041741175.1 Thiocapsa sp.
TGTGGAAGCCGCGCCACCGTCGCGGCCGAGAAGACATAGTCTCCGGAACGCGGGTCCTCGCCCAGCCGGACCATGCGGATTTCGGTGCCGGGGATCGTCCAGTGCGGCGGCAGATCGCCGTGCGGCGGGCCGGAGCCACCCGGGACCGATTCAGGCGAGATCTCCGGCAGTCGCAGCAGGATGTCGGCAAGGTAGCCGACGACGGCATTGCCGGCCTTCACGCGGGTTGCGGGCGGGATCTCGCCGAGGTCGAACAGTTGCGCACCGATCCGCTACAAGGCGTCCGCCATGGCGAACTGCGTCACGGTCGTTGGGGCCACTTTGTAGGCATCGTAGAGCGCTTCGACCCGCCGCGTTTCGGCCAGGAAGGAACGCAGCGTGGCGGCCGGGCTCGATGCGTCGAGCTCTGGCAGCAAGCCGGTTGCACCGACCTGTCCCTCGCAAAAAAACGCGAGCATCAGAACCAGCGTCTTCAGGAATCGCGTCATGCCGTGACAGATCCTACTCGACCATCCGCGACCCGGATGCCGTCGAAGCTGACACCATCAGTGGCGCTTTGGCCTGCTACGGCGAATGTCTGAGGTCGAGGACGGCGGGCTCGTTGGACTTCTCCCAACGAAACCACGGCATGAGCAGCCGCTTCCCGCATGGGGCGGGGCAGGACACAGGTCAGCGCCGACCAGCACGATTCACGGGTCCACCTCTGTTGGCGGGTTCGACGCCGACACCCGGAGCCCCGACCCCCACTCTTGGGGCGACACCGACACCGACACCCGGCGCACCAACGCCGACCGCGCCAACATTGCCCGCCGCACCGGGCTGATTGATGCCCGGATCCCTGACGCCGACGCCTGGCGCCCCAACGCCGGCAGTTCCTCCCCGCACGCCGGGCTGGTTGATGCCTACGTCGCGCGCATTCAGGGTTCCCGACAGGGTGGCAAGCGCTGCGCCAACGACCAGGATGCGCCCCAACGTGATTCGTCTCTTCCTCATCGCGATACCTCCACCAATGTTGACGTGAAATTCCGGCTCAGGGCTGCAGAACCATGCACACAAAATTGTTGCCTTGCAACACCCATGGTAGGAGAAGCCACCACACGGCACTGTACATGCTCAGTCACTACCCGGGAGTAAACAATTACCGGCTGAAAGTCGGTGGGTTTGAATAACGGACTGAAAGTCCGGATACGCGTCGACTGAACGACGCGTCGTGATGGCTGAACCTTCAATTCACTGGCGGGGTCTGACTCAAAGTGATGCGCCAGGTAGCCTTGGACCATCTCCTCGGTCATTTCACCCACCGTGGCACAATAATAGCCCCGCGCCCAGAAATGCCGGCCCCAATCGCGACGCTTCAGCATCGGAAACGCCTCCAAGAGTTTGCTCGCCGTGCGCCCCTTGTTCCGTCGCATGATCTCACTTGGCGCCAACTCCGGCGGAGCCGAAACCAGAATATGCACATGCTCTTTGCTGACGACACCCTTGATGATCCGGATTTCGAAGGACTCACAGGCTCGCATGGCAACCGCGGCTGACAGCTCCGGGTCATATCGTGGATCGTCGAAGTGCCCCGAGAGGAGCGGCTCCGGGTCATGGCAGACCGCACAGAGAGGCACGGCCTCGATCGCGCCACCACACTCCAACAGGATCCCAAGAGGCTCCTCGATGCTGGACCGATAGATCAGATTGTTGAGCGAACTCGGCCGATGGACAGTGCCCGCGTGCTGCGGCTGCGTCGCGATGTCCGCTCGATACGCGCGATCCGTTCGGAAAGACGATCCAGACTGACCTGGCGACGCGCCTTGGTCTCGTCGCGGTAGGCCACCTGACGCTTGATCGGACGCACGGCGCCTTCGAGGCTGGTCATGCGATGTTTGAGATCGCCAACATCCTCGGCGATCTGACCGACTCGGGCGCGGATCCGGTGCAGGTGATCAAAGGCCAGGTGATCCCTCTCGGCGCTCATCATCTGCCTCAGAAGGGATGCCGGACTCTCTTCCGCGCAGAGTCATCCGACTGCGCTGACTTCGTCAGAGCATAGAGGTTTCCAATCAAACTCCATCGATCATTTGGGGTCTCTGACGCGGATCAGTTTACGCCGGCACGCGCTTGTTAGGCCGCTACCCAGCATCCGTGAAACCCCGGCGGAACGCTGTGAGGAAGCGCCACGACGGCCTGGAGGACGAGATCGGCGGCACGCAGCACAACCAGATCGGTGCGTCGGCTCCCGGTGCGATTCACCAGGGTCAGCAGCCAATCGGGGTCACCGTCTCGGCCCGCGATGATCATGGGCTCACCCACGAGATCGGGGTAACACTCATGAACCAGCATCTGGCCGGTGTCGGTATCGAGCCGCTGGATCGCCGTGAAGTAGGGCACCCGCCGCCGCTCCTGTGCACCGATGCTGTAGATCCAGCGCTGCGCACGACCGAACGAGCCGGGTGCAACCCGCGGCAGCTCGGCTGGTCTGGGGTTGAGCAGAAACGACTCGCAGCGACCGGACTGCGGATCGACGAGAATCCGTTCAAGATGTGCGATGCCGGCAGGACCGTCAGGTGCGAAGAGCGCCTCCAGCCGGTCGAAGGCCGGGTATTCGCGATATCGGCAGACGTCCAGGACCACACACCCATCGTCGCGGTCATAGCCATGCGCGATGTGGAAGGCGAACCCCTTGCCCGTCTCGAACGTCATCGCCGGACCACCGTCTCGCGGAATCAGCAGGACCCGAAGCGGACGGTCCGGCCTGAGCCGCAGGGAACCGGCCGGCGTCGCGAGACCGAGTAGGGTGCGCGGAACATTAAAATCGGCATCCGGGATCAGGAACACCAGATAGCGCCGCGTCAACTGGAAGTCGTGAATGAAGCTGAATCGAGGCAGCGCATGCATCTGCGGCGGTGCCATCTCGCCCTCGGGGGACACGCGGTAAAGCATGAGCCGATGCTGCATCCCGAAGAGCACGCCGAAGTTGAACAGCTCGCCCGTGTCCTCGTCCAGACAGGGGTGAGCCGAAAACGGCATATCCGGCGCCAACGCCCGCTCGATAGGTGAGAAGGGATTGCGTAGCCGGCCGGCGTAATCTTCGGTACCGAGTGCTTCGAGCGTGATCGCATCCAGACGATGGGGAAGCCCTGCCTCCCATAAGGCCAGCAGCTTGCCGCCGTGGTAAACGATGTTGGTGTTGGCTGTGTTCTTGATCTGCATCCGCAGCAGATTGGCCCGAAGTCCGCCCGGCAGATTGGTTCCGAAGCCGCGATACAACATCCGACCCGCCGCCTCTTCCTCGACGAACGGGCGGGTTCGCACAAAGCGATTGGTGTACCGGACGTAACCCCGCTCGAAGGCCAGACGAACGACGTGACCGTCCCCGTCGAACGGATGCTGATAACGCACTCCGCCGCGCTCCAGCCGTCCCGGACCGTTGCGGTACAGGACCCCGGCGAGATCCGGCGGAACCTCGCCTTCGCTACAAGTTAAGAGCTGGCCGCAGTACTCCCGATCGACGGTTTGGCTCGCATCCTCGATGGCGGCCAGCATCTCTCGGGGCGTCAACTCATCGCGCAGGGAGGTCGTAGTCGAATCGGGCATGGAGGCGACAGCGTGCTCGGTTAGCGGTGTTCGGGCCGGGACGCACCAGTCTATACCGGTTGTGTGCCGAGGCGATGATCCGGAACCCATACCCCTCCCGCCAATCGGTCTGGCTCACGGGGACGCCTCCCCTCGGGTCGCGTCACGCACCATGGACGTGACCGGCGTAAGCCGCTGCCCAGGCTTCGGAAACCCGACGCGAGGGATCCGAAAGACCAACAGGATGATCAAGATCGTCCCATAGATTGCAGGTTCCAGGATGTCCGCCTTCACCAGCCAAAGATAGTGCAGAACCCCGAGCACGCCGATCGCATAAACGCTCCGATGCAGGGTCTTCCAGCGCCGCCCGAGGCGACGGATCCAGCCCTGTGTCGAGGTAATTGCCAAGGGCACCATCAAGACGAAGGCCGCGAAGCCGACCGTGATATAGGGACGCTTGAGCACATCATCGGCGATCGCACCCCAGGCGAAGAACTGATCGAGCCAGAGATAGGTCATCAGGTGCAGGGAGGCGTAGAAGAAAGCAAAGAGTCCCAGCATCCGTCGAAACCGGATCAACCACGCCTGTCCAGTGAGGCGTCGCAGAGGTGTCACCGCGAGCGTCACCAGCAGGAACCGCAGCGTCCAGTCACCCGTAAACCGGGTGATGGCCTCGACCGGGTTCGGTCCGAGGGCGTCGCCCGCTGCCCGCGAGATCAAGAGACCGAGCGGGATCAGACAGAGCAGAAAGACCGGCGGCTTGCCGTAGCGAACCAGGATTTCAGTGTGCTTCATGATGATCGATTCGACAGATCGCATGGTTGAATTAACGGGACCCGTCGGCGGTGCCTCGCCCCCCGGAAGACTCGGTACAACCTCGGCGCAATAGAAAATCGGGCATCAAAAGAAACGCTTCAGATCCATCCCGGCGTACAGCTCGGCCACCTGATCGCCGTAGCCGTTGAACGGCAGGGTCTCGCGCTTCTTCGCCAGCCAGCCGTCGCCGATCATGCGATGAGTCTTCTGGCTCCAGCGCGGGTGATCGACGGCCGGATTCACGTTGGCATAGAACCCGTATTCGTTCGCCTGCATGCGGTTCCAGGTGGCTGGCGGCTCCTTCTCGGTGAAGCTGATCCGCACGATCGACTTGATGCTCTTGAATCCGTACTTCCAGGGAACGACCAGGCGTAAAGGCGCGCCGTTCTGGTTCGGCAGCAGCTCGCCGTAGAGACCCGTGGAGAGGATCGTCAGCGGGTGCATCGCCTCGTCCATCCGCAGCCCCTCGCGGTAGGGCCAGTCGAGCACGCGACGCTTCTGTCCGGGCATCTGCTCCGGGTCGTAAAGCGTCTCGAAGGCGACATACTTGGCTCTGGACGTCGGTTCGAAGCGCTTGAGCAGATCGCCGAGCGGAAACCCGACCCAGGGCACCACCATGGCCCATGCCTCGACACACCGCAGCCGATAGATCCGCTCCTCCTGCGTGAATGACGAGAGGATGTCCTCGATGCCGATCTCGCCGGGCGCGGCGCATTCGCCATCGACGGTGACGGTCCAGGGGCGCGGTTTCAGAAACTTGGCATTGGTCTGCGGATCGCTCTTGTCCGTGCCGAGCTCGTAGAAATTGTTGTAGCTGGTAATGTCATCGAGGCTGGTCGGCGGCTCGTCCGTGCTGAAAGAACTCGGCTGAACATCGGGGATTGCCTCGCCCGCAAGCACCGGAGTCGACACGGCACCGCCCAGCCCGAGCGCCGCCAAGCCGATCCCCGATGCGGACGCCTTAAGGAAATCACGGCGTCGCTGCCAGACCTGCTGCGGGGTGATCTCGGAGGGTAGAATGTCGGCGGGCTTCTTGATCAACATGTCCTCTCCAGTGCTTGGGGATGCGACCTCGCCGCTCGGCATCGGATCGCACGCTCAATAGACCCGGCGCCGCGCCGGGTTCTTTCATGCGGTTTAGATGGGGACGGAACCAGCCGGTTCGCCAGGGCTCGGCGATAAGAGGGTTGAGATCGCATCCCTAAACCCCAGTATTTGTACGCAATCCGAGCCGCCTCCCTCCCGATCCAGCCACGAGACACCGACTATGTCCGAAGCCTTCATCCCTCAAAACGACCTCGAGCGCCATCTGATCGCCGCCCAAGAGGGCGAGGTTCCGCCCGAGTCCTTCATCGAGGTGTTGATGGGCTCCGAAGTCTTCATGCCGGTCTACGAGAAACATCAGATCGGCGGCCTGCAGATGCAGCAGACCGCGCAACCGCTCAAGCTGCAAAGCGAAGAGGGCGAGGAAACATTGGTGCTCTTCACCAGCCCCGAGCGCGCCAAGGCATTCGTGAAGGATTTTCCCGGTTACGGCGGCGGTCTGGTGGCGGAGTTCAGCTGGATCCTCGAGAAGCTCGGCGTAGGCTTCGCCATCACGCTCAATCCGGGACTGCCCTTCGGGATGGATTTCGAGGCCCAGGATCTGGCGCAGATCGCGGCACTCCAACGACCCAACTGAAGTCCGCGTTCGGTTCCGGATCCCGGCATGGAAGACTTCTTGCGCGCGGACTTGCCTGGGTTGTCTCCTTTCCATTGAAACGTTCCGAACGTAACGGCATGCTCTTGCTTAAGAAACCCGCCATATCAACGCGGCAGCCGACAAGAGGATATTCCATATAAACTATGGTCCTTTGCTGGGTTTTTATGGTCTATCGTTTCCCTAGGCGACAAGTATCGATGCTCGACGATTCAATTGTCGGCGATTGTCGCAGGAAGCAGTCGGGGCGAGGCGCTGGGTAAATCCGCACGTGCACGTGCTCAAGGCGCCTTTCACCATGCAGGCTTTACAACGTCAGGGACACCCCAGCACCTAGCTGATTTATGGGGCAGCTCGACGACATCCGTAACGCGAGAGGTCGGGATGACGTCGGCGATACCAAGTTCGGCATTGGTTCTTCTGGTGCGACGGGTTGGAATGACGGCTCGGGGAGTGGCAGACGGTAGATCCGTCATGTGGTCGTTCCCTGGATACGATTGGAATCAGCCCGCTCTCAGCCCCTTTATGGAAACGACAACGGTGCCCGGTACTCCCGGAGAAGCCGATCCGCCACTAAAGGAGGGATTGACACCATGCTGAACAAGAGCCGCATTGCCGAAATCGCGAAGCAGGGCCGAACGGTATATGTTGCCCAGACTGGCGACGAGGACCTTGGGCCATTGAAGCTTCTACCCGGCGTCTGGAAGAACACCGATGCCCTGAACGGTCGCGGTTGGAACATGATAGCGCTGCCGTTTTCTTCGCAGCCCGACAGTCAGATCGACTACCGCCTCCTGATGAACCAATACAACGAGGAGTTGCGCTTCACCTTGGTCGATAAGGGCGTGCCTAACCGGGGAATCAAGAGGAACGGCACCTCGACCAACACCGATCAGCGGTTGGTGACGCTGGATTACGAGCAGATGATCAAACAGATCTCCGCCGACGACCGGCCAGTGAGCGGAGAGGCGGGGCCGGCCGACTTGCCCATCCACCATGAGCCTGGATTGTGGCTACACATGACGAACTTCACCACGGATGGACTGGATATCGCCCGACTGGGCACTGTCCCCCATGGCGACAGCGTTCTGGCGCTTGGTCGGGCAGAGATCCATGACGGTCCGCCACAGATTACGCCGATCAACGGGTTGCCGATCGGGGTCAGCCAGAATCTCGAGGGCTTCTACTTAAGTCCCTACAAGCACTTCGTCGACAATCCCTTCAAGGGCGTCGTCACCGCGCCGGACTTTCCTGGCTTCAACCCGGCCGAACCGCACAAGCTCCTCGAAGCCGGGGTGGCTGGGACAGTCAAGCGAACAACCAAACTCGAGGTGTCGACAATGCTCGATCACGCGGGGATCGTGAACATCCCCTTCATCGTTCGGCAGGCCAACGCGGCATCGATGGTCTCGACGTTCTGGATCCTGGAGATGGAAGAAGCCGGCGATGACGGCAAACCAAGACTCTTCCTACAGTACTCGCAGGCGGTATTGCTGGACTTTTTCCCGCGCCGTGACGGCCTGCCGGGGCTCATCCGCTGGCCGCATGTCTCGATCAACACGATGGAGAAAATCGCCGAGCCCGAGCCGGAGAAGGCGAAGATGGTCTCGTGACAGAACGCCGCGGGTGAGGGCATCCTGCCGCACCGCAGGGACGTGGTGCGGCTCGCATGATCGCCATACCGACTCTCGAGGCTCAATTCAGGCAGCCTGGGAGCGGCTCTCGTCCTATCTTAATCCCACCGACACAGACGCAATCAGGACTGCGGCCTACCCGGGTCAGGCAGTCGACGCGCCCACCAGGTCGCCAACGCCGCACCCGAGAGGTTGTGCCAGATTGAAAAAACAGCCCCGGGCAAGGCCGCAGCCGGCCCGAAGAACTTGACGGCAAGCGCGACGGCCAGTCCGGAGTTCTGCATCCCGACCTCGATCGCCAGCGTGCGCGCCGTGGTTTCGTCCCGACCGAGCAGGCGCGCGATCCGGTAACCGGCGGCGAGCCCGATTCCGTTGTGCAGGACGACCGCGATGACCAATGCCGCGCCGACATGCGAGAGGTTGCCTGCGTTCAGCGCGACGATGATGGCGATAATGAGGACGATGGCGGCGACCGAGATCAGCGGGAAGACCGCCTTGAGCGGTCCGATCCGCGACCCCAGCCAATGATTGACGAGAAGGCCCAAGGCCACGGGGGCCAAGACGACCTGAGCGATGGAGATCAGCATCTCCAGGGCGGGAACCGGAACCCGCTCGCCGAGATAGAGCCAGGTCAAGGCGGGCGTCATCAGCACGGCCGCGATCGTCGAGGCCGTGGTGAGCGTGATGGACAGCGCGACATCGCCCTTCGCGAGATAGCAGACGACGTTCGAGGCCGTACCGCCCGGAGCCGTCCCGACCAGGATCAGGCCCGCCTGCAGCTCGGGCGGGCATCCCATCGCCCGGCCGATCAACCAGGCCGCGAGCGGCATCATGCCGAATTGGAGCGCCAACCCGAGCCCGACGAGGCCGGGGCGACGCAGGACAGCCGCGAACTGACTCAGCGTCAGGGTGACGCCCATCCCGAACATCACCAGCCCGAGCAAGGGCAGGATCGCCGGCTTGAGCCCGACGAGCGGGTCTGGGAAGAGGTAGGCGATGATCGCGCCCAAGAGGGCCCAGAGCGGGAACCATGTGGTGATACGCGTCATCATTGAACCGCGCCCGGAGTGATTTGGATGGTGGTCGGATTCCATCTGCCTTGATCGTATCCACCAACGTCGGAGCAGACGCGGTTTAAGATGATATATTTTTCAAAATCTTAAACCGCGCCGACTCCAGCGGTCGCGAGGTCTGCCGGGGCCGATCCCATCCAAAACATCACATACCGCACTGGGCGCGGTTTAACCCGCAGCCGCCAGCGCCTGCTCCAGATCCGCGATGATGTCGTCGATATGCTCGATGCCGATCGACAGGCGAATCAGGTCCTCGGAGACGCCGGCGCGGGCCAGCTCCTCGGGTGAGAGCTGGCGGTGGGTCGTCGTGGCCGGATGACAGGCGAGCGTTTTGGCATCGCCGATGTTGACCAGGCGGACCGTCAGCTTGAGCGCATCGATAAAGCGCGCACCGGCATCGCGTCCTCCCTTGATCCCGAAGGACAGGATGGAGCTGGCCTTGGCGCCGTCCATGTACTTCTGAACCAGCGGATAATCCGGGCTGTCGGGCAGTCCGGCATAGCGGACCCATTCGACCTGGGGTTTGGCCTTGAGGTATTCGGCCACCGCGATCGCGTTCTCGCAGTGCCGATCCATGCGCACGTGCAGTGTCTCGATGCCTTGCAGGATCAGGAAGCTGTTAAAGGGTGAGATGGCGGCGCCCATGTTGCGCAACGGCACCACGCGGGCACGGGCGATGTAGGCCGCGGCTCCTAATGCCTCGGTGTAGATCACGCCGTGATAAGAGATGTCCGGCTCGTTGAGCATCGGGAAGCGGCTCGCGTGCTCGGCCCAGGGGAATTTGCCCGAGTCGACCAGAACTCCGCCGATCGTGGTCCCGTGCCCGCCCATGTATTTCGTCGCGGCGTGGACGACGATGTCGCAGCCGTGCTCGAATGGGCGGCACAAATAGGGCGTGGGCACCGTGTTGTCGACGATGACGGGTACGCCGTGGGCATGGGCCATGTCCGAGATCGCGCGCAGATCCGCGACGTTCCCGGCGGGATTGCCGATGGACTCGCAGAAGACCGCCTTGGTCTTGTCGTCGATCTGCGCGGCCATGCCGTCGATGTCGTTGGGTGCGGCGAAACGCACCTGGATGCCGAGTCGCGGCAGGGTGTGGGCGAAGAGGTTGTAGCTCCCGCCGTACAGGGTCGAGACCGCGACGATGTTGTCCCCGGCCTGGGCGATGGTGAAGATGGCATCGGTCACCGCCGCCATGCCCGAGGCGAGCGCCAAGGCCCCGACCCCGCCTTCCATCGCAGCGACGCGTTGCTCGAGGACGTCGCTGGTCGGATTCATGATACGGGTATAGATGTTGCCGGCGACCTTCAGGTCGAACAGGTCAGCGGCGTGCTGGGTGTCGTCGAAGGCGTAGCTGGTCGTCTGATAGATCGGTGTGGCGACCGACTTGGTGGTCGGGTCGGGCGCATAACCGGCGTGAATCGCGAGCGTCTCGATCTTCATGGTGGTTCCCTGTGGTGGTTCTCGTTCTGTTTACCGCAGCGCGAGGCAGCGACACGTCGGTGACGTGTCGCGGGAGGGAACGCCTTCTCGCCGATACGCTGATCGCATCGGTTGCCCGTCATCGACTGATCCCCTGCCCCACAGTCCCGGCGCGAGCGGCCGATGTTAGCCACCGCGCCTGGATCTGTCGATCAATCGCGCTGCGATGCCTTTTGCCAGTATGGGCGATCGCCGTCATGACCAGGGTGCGTCGCTTCTGGTAGATTTGCACCAGCACCGCATCATTTTCGGTGATAACAACGAAGGAGGACAGGCGAATGATCGAGATCAAACATCACGAAACGGGCGAAGTTCTGGAAACGATCGATGCAGACACCCTGGCGGGCGCCGACCTGCGGGACATGCAACTGCATGGCGCCGATCTGCGCGGCGCTGATCTGACAGGGGCCAATCTGGAATCCAGCGATCTGGTCGGTGCCAAATTGAGTGGTGCGCGCTTGGTCGATGCCATTCTGACGGCGACCGACCTGACCAAAGCGGATCTCAGCTCAGCGGATCTGCGCCAGGCCCATCTCGGGGCAGAACGCCCTTCGCGGGCGGCGACGCTCAATGGTGCCGACCTGTCTCATGCCAATTTGGAACGCGCCGATCTGCGCCACGCAGACGTGCGTGGCGCCGATTTAAAAGGCACCAATCTCGCTCATGCGGACCTGCGCGGAACTGATTTCCAGGGCAGCAACCTCTGCCACGTCGTCGCCACCAAGGCGCTCTTCATCCGCGCCAACCTGCGCGAGGCCAATCTCTGCGGTGCCGACCTGCGTGATTCCCACATGAACGACGCCATCCTGGTCGGCGCAAGCATGCACGATGCGGATCTCACCAGCGCGGCGCCCGACGGGTTTACCGTGGTGAATCTGGCCAACTTCGAAGGCGCGGATCTGCGCGGCGCCAAGATGCGCAGCGTCTCGGCGCAAGAAGCCAACTTCCGCAACGCCAATCTCACTGACGTCGACTTCACCAACGCCGTTCTCGGCGGGGCCATCCTGCGGCGAGCGGACGTCACCAATGCGGATTTTTCGGGGGTCGAGCTGGCAAGCGTGACGATGGAGTTTGCCAATTTTTCAAAGGCACGCAATGCAGTCTATCCATCGTATAAGAAGAATCTTCGCTAGATGGAACCCGTGTCAAACACCGGCTTTCCTTACCGCTTCGGTATCGCGAGACGCCGGGACGGCGTCCGGAGCGCTGACCGAGCAGGGAGCCGGGCCGGGCGCTCATCGGAACAGGACCGGCCCGACTCGGTCCGACGATCGGGATCCGCGGATTGAGGCGGGCCAGAACTGAAGGCTGGCCCCGGCTCAAACCACGAACCGCTCAGCGTTGTGCCGTCCTATTCGATCGAGCGGTAGTAATCCATCAGGATCTGGGCCACCTCGGGCCGGGAGAACTCGGGCGGCGGGGCGATCCCATTGCCGAGCATCTCGCGCACCTTGGTGCCGGACAGCAGGACGAAATCATCCTTGGTGTGGTCAGGCGCCTCGCACATCATCACGACCCGGTTGAGCTTCTTGGAGTAAGCGGTGTGGTCGGCTTTGAAGATCTCAATCTGCATGGCGTCGGGCGGCACCTCCTCGTCGAAGATCGTTTGGGCGTCGAAGGCGCCGTAATACTCACCCACACCGGCATGGTCGCGGCCGATGATAAAGTGAGTCGCACCCATGTTCTGCCTGAAATAGGCATGCAGGACGGCCTCGCGTGGCCCGGCATAGAGCATATCGAAGCCGTAACCGGTCACCATGGCGCTGTTGGGCGCAAAGTAGAGTTCGACCATCTTGCGGATCGCCGCATCGCGCACTGGGGCCGGGATATCGCCCGGCTTCAGCTTGCCGAGCAGCATGTGGATAACCAGCCCGTCGCAATCGAGCCGATCCATGGCCATGTGGCACAGCTCCTCGTGCGCCAGATGCATGGGATTACGGGTCTGAAAGGCGACGACGCGCTTCCAGCCGCGCTCGGCGATCTCATTACGGATCTCGACCGCGGTGCGGAAGGTGTCGGGGAAATCATCCTGGAAATACGAAAAATGCAGCACCTGGATCGGCCCGGAGACGGCGAATCGGCCCTGGCTGTGAAAGGTCTTCACGCCCGGATGCTCCGGATCCTGAGTGCGATAGACCTTCTCGGTCATCAGCGTCATCTGTGCGTCGCTGACCTGCTCAATCGCCTCCACATCCATGACCGCCAGCACCGGGTTGCCTTCGACATTAGGGTCGCGCAACGCAAGCCGCTGACCGCTGGCGACGCCCTGGGCACTCTCCAGAAGACAGAGCACCGGCACTGGGAAGAACAGTCCAGCGGCGGTACGCATGCCTTCAGCCACGCTGATCGCGTCAGCGAGATTCATAAAGCCCGGGAGCGGACTGAAATAACCGCCTCCGAGCATCACGGCGTTGGCGGCCGCCTGGGAGCTGATGACGACCGACGGGAGATTCTCCGCCTCGCGCATCAGGGCATGGTGCACATCCGGATCATAGACGAACAGTGGTTTAAGCGCGTCGGAACCCACAGGTTTGATCATCGTCTGCCTCTCGTCTCAGGGGCTGATCGCCCTCACGTCGGTGACCAACGCAAGAGGACGATAAGGGAAGTGCGGGAATCGGTTTCACGTCGACAGTGGGCCGGGGGAAATCGGCCCGAGTTCACCGCGAGCGTCGTGAATCCGCAGTCCAACCTCGATATCGGCAGCCGCATCCGTCACGCAGGACGAGGCTCTGAACAGCGTCTATCGCGCCTTGGCCGACAGGTCAAAACCTTATCATGGACCTTGAATAATCTCGCCAAGGAAATCTTTATGCGGCGAACAAATCCACGTAAGGGGTCGCGACGCTCGGGGCCCGGATTGCGTTAAACTTGCGCCCGACTCGGTCAGCCCCGATACCTGTGGCGGACTCGGAACGCTGCGGCGATCCGAAACTCCTTAAGGACACTAAGGATACTGAAAACTATGCCGTACTTCGTTTACAAGATTTCTCCACCGCTCCAATTGGAGTACATCGACACGATCGAGCGTTACCAGGAGGCCCGCGCCTTGGTGCGGACCCGCCGCGAAGCCGAAGAGAGTGACAGTGGCATTCAATACCGCCTCGTTTTTGCCAGGCAGCAGGGGGAGGCGGAGAAGCTGCTCTCAACCCCACGCGACGGGCGCGTGATCGGAGAGGATTAGAGGACATTCGCCAGGCTGGCTATTGCCCGCTCTGTCAGGCTTGGCAGCGTGACAACACCGCGAACCCGGTAGGACCACCGCACCGGCAGACTACCGCACCGGCAGACGACCGCGTTGGCAGACCAAAGCACTGGCGCGCCTGCACCGCGGAGCAGCCGAACAACCGACCTGAATCGGCGAGCGTCTCAACGCACCGACATGACCACACCCGGGCGCTCGCCATTGGAGCGCACCTCCTTCTCGGCCCAGAGAAACTGACGGACCTTGCGGACATAACCCTGCGTCTCGGCATACGGCGGGATTTTGCGTCCATGTTTGATCACGGCGCCCTCGCCTGCGTTGTAACCGGCGAGCGCCAGATCCAGCTCCCAGTCGAACATATCCATCAGATCGCGCAGATAGGCCACGCCGCCGCGGACATTCTCGACCGGGTTGAAGCTGTCCGACACGCCGTAGCGCGCAGCGGTGCCCGGCATCAGCTGCATCAAGCCCTGCGCCCCGGCACGCGAGACGGCCTTTGGATTGTAGGCCGATTCGGCCCTGACGACCGCATGCACCAATGCCGGCGACAAACCGAAGCGTTTGGCATTGGTCGCGATTAATTTATCGTAGGTTGCGCGACGGGTTGCGAGCGACTCTGAAATGGGCGCAGCCGCCGCGGAGGACCCCGTGCGTGGCTTCAGGCTGGCCGAGCGCGCCTGATTCTCGCGTGCCAGCTTGGGCGACTCTCGCTGCCATTCGAGTCGGTACTTGCTGCCCTTCAACGGCACGTCGGTGAAATAGGTCTTGCCCTGAGCGTCGACATACTTGTAGACGTCGGCCTGCACGGCCACGGCGAGGCAACAGATCGCCAAGGTCACAGCGGTCGATAAATGGCCACGCATCGCTACCCCCTGAATCCCAGGAAGACCAACCGCCGCACCCCCAGTCCCCGCGGCGATGCCCCCTTAAAACCACGCTACCCCTGGGCGCTGCCGTCTGTTTCAACAGGCTTCCCGGCGCAACGCGTCCGACGGACAACAGACGCCCTACTGCGGCCGATGGCGACCTGTCGTTTGTAATGCATCCTAGAGCAAGACGGCTGCGGAAGACAGCCCCGGCGATATGACGGATCATTCAATGCGCGCCAGATCAATTGGCGACCGGAGAATGAGAGCCGACAGTCATTAGACTTAACTGCAACAGTACAGACCAATTACCCAACGGCACATGCACCTTGATCGACATATGAAAACCCGTTACTCAGGCTTCAAATCATACCCCATCCTTTAGAAAAACACGGCTCTTCAGAAATCACGCAACCTGTGAAGTCGACGAAAAATAAATATCTAAATCCGCTTGTTATCATTGTTACTTTTTGTAATTTACTCATTTTACTTCAGAATCATCTTGATATGAAATTCTGATTGATTTCTCCATCGCTTTTCCTATACCCTCAGGCCTGCCTACAGATCACAACGTCCAATGTACCGGGGGGAACATGAATCGACGTTACTTCCTGGGCGCAGCCTTGTCTGCTGCTGCCGCCCCAGCATTTGCGAAGAAACCGAGCGAACGTCCGCGTGTCCTGGCTTTCCGCCATCTCCACACGGATGAACGCATTGCAGTGACTTACCGCATCGGGGACAGCTACCAGCGCGGCGCGCTCGAAGGCCTGAATCACTTCCTGCGGGACTTTCGCACAGGCGACATGGTCGCGATCGATCCGCGTTTGCTCGACATCCTCTACGACGTCAAGGTCAATCTGGGCGATGCCGATGCCCGCTTCGATATCCTGAGCGCCTATCGCTCGCCTCAAACCAATCAGATGTTGCGGGCAAAATCCGGCGGCGTCGCGAAAAACAGCCTGCACCTGAAAGGCCAGGCGATCGATGTGCGCTTTCCCGACCTGCCGACGCGCTACATCAAAGATGCCGCCGTCGAACTCGGACGCGGCGGCGTGGGTTACTACCCGCGCGCCGACTTCGTTCACCTCGACACCGGCACTGTGCGTCGCTGGGGCGCCTGAATTCGGAAGCTGGAACCGCGAAGGCGCCCCGCAGGGGCGCCCGGCAAGGCAAGAGATCAACCCAAAACGCGAAACCCGGACCCTAACCCAGGCACGTCGACTTCGGTGACCGACAAGCGCAGACGCTCGTTCAGTCCCGGCAGATCGCGTGAACGCACCCGGGCTTCGAGCGCCAACTCGGGAATCAGCACGGTCGCCCGACGCTCGTCGACCTCCACGACAACACCCTCGCCTCGCCAATCCTGATTCTCGCGCAGGAAGACGTGCTTCCAATGCTGATTGGACAGCCGCTCGCCGCGCCGTACCGATGCTGCAGCGACCTCCGCCTCAGCCACGCGCGTCGCCACCTCGTCCTGCGAGAGCCCGTCCCGGCCCGCCAATTCGGCCCGAATCTGCTGGTGGACCAACAGATCCGAGTATCGGCGCAGCGGACTCGTGACACGGGTGTAGACCGGCAGCCCAAGCCCGCCGTGGCGATCCGGCGCGCTCAGCAGCCGGGTCGGCTTGAAGCGACGCCGACGTGCATACATCGAGGCAAGATCGGTTTCAACGCCCAGATCGTCCGGCAGGGCCTGCGTGGCGTATGGAATCGGAATCCCCCGCTCCAGGCAAAAACGGGCCCCCGCGACACCACCCATCAACATCGCATCCGTGACCATCGCACGACTCATCAGGCGCGGCAGCGGACGGATGCGCACCCGCCCCGCCTCGACGCGCACGCTGACTTCCGGCAGATCCAGGCCAGCCGCACCGTCGGCGTGGCGACGGGCGCGAAACGGCTCGACCAGCGCGCAGATGGCCGCAAAATCGCCTTCGTCCATGCGCTGCTCCACCCACTCGTAGCTCAAGCGCTCGACCCGCACCCAGGTGCGGTGAATCTCCACATCCAGGATCTCACCCTGCTCGTTGCAACGCATCCCGAACGAGAGTGCCGGCGAGATCGGCTGCAAACCGAGTCCGAGCTGATCCGTTACGCTCGCGGGCAGCATGTTGACAATGCCCTCCGGGAGATAGAGATTCGCCCCGCGCGAGCGCGCCTCGCGCTCGGCCTGCGATTGCGGATCGACCAGGGCGGCGACATCGGCCACATGGATCCACAGCCGATCCCCGTCGACACTGATGGCGTCGTCCGGATCCTGGTTACCCTCGTCATCGATGGCATAGGCCGGCAGATGCGTCAGATCGAGCCGATCCTCCTCGCCCAGATCCGGAACCGGGACATCCGGATCCCCAAGCGGCACGCCGCAGCGTGCCGGGTAGGGGTTGTGATTCGCCTCCCAGTACCCGATTTCCACCAGGGCACGATGCGCGTTCTCGGGAGTCGGCTGATGGCCGAGCGCACTGAGGATTCGGCTATGCTCGGATTGGCCGATCGCCAGGCGCTCGACCTCGCCCAGTCGCTCCCGGTCCTGCGGGGCGGGCTGCGCCGCGGCCATACGTTCGAGGAACGCCTTCCAGTCGCGCTCTTCGGCGGCCTTGGCCTCGCGCTCCG
>JBGSKP010000570.1:0-7141 GCA_041741175.1 Thiocapsa sp.
CGCGGCTTGGGCGGATGCGGCGACAGCAACCGCGCCGTCTGGCGCGGCGGCGCATTCAGCTCTGTTGCTGGCGGCGATTTTGGCCGCTGCCCACTACCAGCGCCTCGAGCGCGTTGACGTTCAGCAGCTCGATATGTTTGCGGTCGACATACATGAGGCCATCTTCCTGGAAGCGCGTGAACAGTCGGCTTACGGTCTCCACGGCAAGCCCGAGATAGTTGCCGATCTCATGCCGCGACATGCTGAGATGGAAATCGGTTGCCGAAAGTCCGCGTTTGTGAAGGCGTTTTGAGAAGCTGATGAGGAAGGCCGCTAGGCGCTCCTCGGCGTTTTTTTTGCCGAGCAGCAACAGCAGGTCGGTATCGTGTCCGATTTCTTTGCTGAGCAGGCGGTACATTTGATGCTGCAGGCTCGGGATGGTGCAGGTCAGCTCTTCAAGACGTGCGAAGGGGATTTCGCAGATGGCCGAGGTCTCGAGTACGCGCGCCGAACAGGCATGTGCATCCTTGTCGATGGCGTCGAGTCCGATCAGCTCGCCCGGTAAATGGAAGCCCAGCACCTGCTCGCCGCCTTCGGGGCTCGGTGCGAAGGTCTTCACCGATCCGGTCTTCACGACATAGAGCGAGCGAAAGCGATCACCCTCGCGAAACAGGAAGTCACCCCGGTGCAGCGGGCGTGTCCGTTTGACGATTTCGTCGAGTCGCTCGACATCTTCGGCATCCAGTCCCATCGGAAGGCAGAGCGATGATAAGGAGCAATTCTTGCATGCGATACGAATATTCTCTAAAGAGATGACTTTAGGTTGGTCCAAGGTATCGCTCCAGCGCTCTTCGATCGGGCGATTTTGGACTCTTGCTTGATCTGGATCAAGCGAATAAAACCTTTTTGTCGGGGGCGTGCCGCTTGAACAAAACAGGCCGCGCCCTGACGGGCGCGGCCTGCTTAAAGCGTGCGTGATGTGCTTTGTTCTACTTCGCTTCGCCGGTCGCCGGCGCGGCGGGTGCAGCATACGGCGCAGCGTAGGGGGCGCCGCTGTAGTAGGGGGCGGCATAGCCTGGATAGCCGTAGCCATAACCGGGATACCCGTAGCCGTAGCCCGGATAGCCATAACCGTAGCCGCGGCCGTAGCCACGGCCACTGCCGTAACCGCGGCCGCCGCCGCTCATGTTCATGTCGAAGTCACCCCAGCCGTCGCCAAACATGTCGCCGAACATATCACCGAGGCCTGATCCATAGCCGGGTCCGTAGCCGCCGTAACCGGGGCCGCCCCATCCCGGCCCCCACCAGGCGTGTGCGGGACTCATCGCCAATACGGCGGCGCCGGTGATCGCGGCGGCGCACATCAATTTTGCTGACTGACGCATGGTTGACGCTCCTGAGTTTTTCTCGTCTTGGACGACATCGATCAAGGCCGTTGCAATGGCGCCGGAGTCCCGGAGCGCCGACAACGCCGAGAGGGTGTGTTTCGTCTTCGCGAAACGGCTTGAATATACCCGGCCGATTTTGATTTGTGAAGGTTGTGCCGGCCGACGGAGCCCTGTCCGGGGATGCGCTGGTGGCTGGGTCGCCGGGTCTCGCGGCCCCGATTCACATTGAGCCCTTGCGGGGATTTTGGTAGCGTGTTGGCCGATCCGGGCCACTGCCTGACGACTGCCTCCTCCTGCTCTATGACCAAGTTTATTTTCATCACCGGCGGTGTCGTCTCGTCACTGGGCAAAGGCATTGCGTCGGCATCGCTGGGGGCGCTCCTGGAGGCCCGCGGTTTGCGCGTCACCATGATCAAGCTGGATCCCTACATCAACGTGGATCCGGGGACCATGAGCCCTTTTCAGCACGGCGAGGTCTACGTCACCGACGATGGCGCCGAGACCGACCTCGACCTGGGTCATTACGAGCGCTTTCTGCGTACCCGCATGGGCCGCAACAACAATTTCACCACCGGCCAGATCTACGAGAGCGTGATCCGCAAGGAGCGCCGCGGCGACTATCTCGGGCGCACCGTTCAGGTCATCCCGCACATCACCGACGAGATCAAGCAGGCCATTCGGCTTGGTGCCGAAGGCTCCGACGTGGCCATGGTCGAGATCGGCGGCACCGTGGGCGACATCGAGTCGCTGCCCTTCCTGGAAGCAATCCGCCAGATGCGGGTCGAAGAAGGGCGCGAGAACGCGCTCTTCATGCATCTCACCCTCGTGCCCTACATCCGCACCGCCGGGGAGATCAAGACCAAGCCGACGCAGCATTCGGTCAAGGAATTGCGCTCGATCGGCATCCAGCCGGACATTCTGCTCTGTCGCGCCGAGCAGCTCCTGCCCGACGAGGAGCGTCGCAAGATCGCCCTGTTCACGAACGTGACCGAGGATGCGGTGATTTCTGCGGTGGATGCCGACAACATCTATCGCATCCCGCGACTGCTTCATGCCCAGAAGCTCGACGATCTGGTCGTGCGCCAGTTCCAGCTTGAGGTGCCCCAAGCGGATCTGCGCGAATGGGATCGCGTGCTGGAGGGGTTCGACCATCCCGAGCAGATGGTCCGCATCGGCATGGTCGGCAAGTACATGCACCTGACGGAGGCGTACAAGTCGCTCTCCGAGGCGCTGGCCCATGCCGGCGTCCATACCAGGACCAAGGTGGAGATCCAGTATCTGGATTCCGAAGAGATCGAGCAGGCCGGCCCGGACAACCTGGAGTCGCTCGATGCCATCCTGGTCCCCGGCGGGTTCGGCGAGCGCGGCATCGAAGGCAAGATCCGTGCGGCCCAGTTTGCACGTGAAAAGCGCATCCCCTATCTCGGAATCTGTCTCGGCATGCAGGTCGCGGTGATCGAGTACGGCCGTCACGTCTTGGGGCTGGAGGGCGCACACAGTACCGAGTTCGATCGCCAAACCCCGCATCCGGTGATCGCGCTTATTACCGAATGGCGTGACGAGAGCGGCCAGGTCGAGACCCGCACGGAGGGCGGCGACCTGGGTGGATCCATGCGGCTCGGCGGTCAGAATTGTCGGCTGGAGCCCGGCAGCCTGGCTCGCAGCGTCTACGGCAAGGCGCAGGTTCGCGAGCGTCACCGCCATCGCTACGAGTTCAATAACCGTTATCTCAACCCGATGAAGGATGCGGGGATGCGTTTTTCGGGCTGGTCGCTGGACAACCGTCTGGTGGAGATCATCGAGATCCCGGATCACCCCTGGTTCATCGCCTGCCAGTTTCACCCGGAATTCACCTCGACCCCGCGCGACGGACACCCGCTCTTCTGCGGCTTCATCCGTGCCGCACTGGCACGGCGTAAGCTCGCGGCGGGGACCGGCGCATGATGCCGCTTGCCGGTTTCGAGGTCGGTCTGGACCGGCCGCTCTTTCTCATCGCCGGACCCTGCGTGATCGAGAGCGCGGCACTCGCCGAGGAGACGGCCGGCGCGCTGAAGGAGATCACCGACGCACTCGGGATTGCCTTCGTCTACAAGTCCTCGTTCGATAAAGCCAACCGCTCCTCCGCGGGAAGTTTTCGCGGTCCGGGTATCGAGCAGGGGTTGCGCATCCTGGAGGCGGTGCGCGAGCGCATCGGCGTGCCGGTCTTGACCGACGTGCATGAAGACACGCCGCTTGGCGAGGTCGCGGCCGTCGTGGATGTGCTGCAGACGCCGGCGTTCCTGTGCCGTCAAACCAATTTTATTCAGGCGGTCGCCAGTCAGGGATTGCCGGTCAATATCAAGAAAGGCCAGTTCCTGGCACCCTGGGATATGCGCCATGTGGTCGAGAAGGCACGCGCGACCGGGAACGAGCAGCTTATGGTCTGCGAACGCGGTGTCTCCTTCGGGTACAACAATCTCGTTTCGGACATGCGCGCGCTCGCCGTGATGCGCGACACCGGTTGTCCAGTCGTCTTCGATGCCACCCATTCGGTGCAACTGCCCGGCGGACAAGGCGATCGTTCCGGCGGTCAGCGTGAGTTCGTTCCCGTTCTGGCGCGCGCAGCGGTGGCTGCCGGGGTCGCTGGACTCTTTATGGAGACCCACCCGAACCCCGACCAAGCGCTGAGCGATGGACCCAATGCCTGGCCATTAGGCGCGATGCGCGACCTGCTTGAGACCCTGATTGAGATTGACCGCCTGGTGAAATCGGGCGGTTTCGCAGAACAGGGCCCAAAGCAGAGCCCAGAGCAAAGCATGGCGCAGACGTCATGATGGATTGCAGTCTCCGGAGTATCCCGATCCGGCCGCCGACCTCGGTTCAGCGCTGATCGAGATGCCCACCGGGATCGAGCCATCCCGTCGGATCGACCGTTGCACGCCACCGCCCACGATCAGGCTATACACCCGTTCGATTCTGTTGAAGAATCGACCCGCCCTTGTTTCAGGAGAGACACGCCATGTCCGAGATCGTCGATGTCCGCGCCCGTGAGGTCTTGGACTCACGCGGAAACCCAACCGTCGAGGCCGATGTCATCACGGCTGATGGTGCAATCGGCCGCTTTATCGTCCCCTCCGGCGCCTCGACCGGCTCGCGTGAAGCCCTGGAGCTGCGTGACGGCGACACATCCCGCTACGGCGGAAAGGGTGTGCTGACCGCGGTCGCCAACATTCAAGGCGAACTGCGTGCGACGGCCATCGGGATGGAGGTGTCCGACCAGACGGCGCTCGACCGCGCCATGATCGCGCTGGACGGCACTGACAACAAATCACGGCTCGGCGCCAATGCCTTGCTCGGTGTCTCGATTGCCGCCGCGCATGCCGCGGCGCAGGAGAAAGCGCTGCCGCTGTTCCTGTCGCTTTCCAGCGGTCCCTACCGCCTGCCCGTGCCGATGATGAACATCATTAACGGCGGCGAGCATGCGGACAACAGCATCGACTTCCAGGAGTTCATGATTCTTCCGGTCGGTGCGCCGAGCATTCGCGAGGCAGTGCGCTACGGTGCCGAGGTCTTTCATGCGCTCAAGTCGGTTCTGCATCGGCGCGGTCTGGCGACCGGCGTTGGCGACGAAGGCGGTTTTGCCCCCGATCTGCCCTCCAACGAGGCGGCGATCGAGGCCATTCTGGAGGCGATCCACAAGGCCGGATTCAAGGCCGGTTCGGACATCTATCTGGGCATGGACGTGGCGGCTTCCGAGTTTTACGCGGACGGCATGTATCATCTAAAGGGCGAGGGCCGGACGCTCGACTCCGACGGCATGACCGATCTGCTGCTCGACTGGGTCAACAAATATCCCATCCTGACCATCGAGGACGGCCTTGCCGAAGGCGATTGGGACGGCTGGAAGCGCCAGACCGAGCGTCTTGGCGACAAGGTTCAGATCGTCGGCGACGATCTCTTCGTTACGAACACCAAGATCCTGCAGGAAGGTATCGACAAGGGTATCGCCAACTCTATCCTCATCAAGGTCAACCAGATCGGCACTTTGACCGAGACCCTGGAGGCGATCGCCATGGCCCATGCCGCCGGCTATACCGCCGTGGTCTCGCATCGCTCCGGCGAGACCGAGGACACGACCATCGCTGATCTGGTCGTCGCCGCCGGCACGGGTCAGATCAAGACCGGATCCTTGTCGCGTTCGGACCGGGTGGCCAAGTACAACCAATTGATGCGGATTGAAGACCAGTTGGGCGACGAAGGCGTCTACGCGGGTCGCGCTGCCTTTAAGTGGCTTTGATTGCTGGTGGTGTCGGGTCGGGCAAGCCCGCCGACCCGTACTGCCGGGACTGAACAGACACCCGATGCGTTTACTGATCGCCGTCCTCGTGGCGTTGCTGGTTTCCCTTCAATTCCGCCTTTGGGTCGGCGAAGGGAGCCTGGCCGATGTCCATGGGCTCAAAAACGAGATCGCGGTTCAAGAGGACGAACTGGTCCGTCTGCGTGCGCGCAATCTGGAGTTGCAAGCCGAGGTGATGGATCTGCGCGAAGGCATCGATGCACTGGAGGAACGGGCGCGGCGCGATCTGGGGATGATCAAGCCGGGCGAGATCTTTATCCAAGTGATCGAGCGCAAACCGAAGGAGACGACGCCGTGAGTCTGACCCCGAGCCTGTGGGCCGTGCTTCCGGCGGCGGGTGTCGGGCGTCGCATGGGTGGCGCGACGCCCAAGCAGTATCTGGATCTTGCCGGTCGTGCTGTCATCGATCATGCGCTCGATCTCTTCATAGCCGACCCGCGGATTCAGGGCGTCGTGGTGGCCCTGGGGCGATCGGACGGTTATTGGGAGTCGACCGCCTATGCTGCCCATCCGAAGGTGACGCGGGCGCACGGCGGGGCAGAGCGTTGTCATTCGGTCCTCAACGCGCTTGAGTGCCTTGCAAGCCGCGCCGAGGCAGCGGATTGGGTGCTGGTGCACGACGCCGCGCGCCCCTGTTTGCGTTCTGCCGACCTGGATCTTCTGATCGAGACCCTGCGTGAGGATCCGGTCGGCGGTTTGCTCGGAATTCCGGTCCGCGACACCATGAAACGGGCCGGAGCCCAAGATCGGTCCGGGAAGCAGGATCGAGTCGGCGAGACGCTCGATCGGTCGGCGCTCTGGCACGCCTTCACACCGCAGATGTTTCGACTTGGCCCGCTGTGCGCCGCTCTGCGCGACGCCTTAACGGCACAGGATCTGGTCACCGACGATGCCTCCGCGATGGAGCGTGTCGGCCAGGCGCCCCGTCTGGTCGAGGGCCACGCCGATAATATCAAGATCACCCGCGCGGATGATCTGCTCCTGGCTCGATTCTATCTGCAGCAGCAGGGGCGGATCGGCTAGGTCGCGATCGGCCGCGGACTTCCGGGCCCCCGGAGTTTACGGGGGTGTTATCCGACGCGACGTGCAGGCCAGGGAACGGGTCTGTCCGATTCTCGAACTGAGGCCCGGCAGCCTTCACGGATCGATGCGCGCTCGGGGATGTGATCGAGCTGGATGCCGGTGGCTGAAGGCTGGAGGCTGACAAAATGCTCATCGGTCAGGGCTTCGACGCCCATCGCTTCGCTCCGGGCCGCCCGCTGATATTGGGTGGCGTGGAGATTCCGCATGATCAAGGCATGCTCGCGCATTCCGATGGCGACGTGGCCATCCATGCGCTGTGCGACGCCCTGCTCGGCGCGGCCGGACTCGGCGATATCGGTCGCCACTTCCCCGACACCGATGCCGCTTATGCCGGCATCGACAGCCGCATCCTGCT